>CANGVU010000107.1 GCA_947457325.1 Flavobacteriales bacterium
CGCTGCATAAACAACATCAAATCCTTCTTTGTGTTTGTTATATAAGTCTACGATGAGTTCAGGAGGGTCTTGCAAATCGCCATCGATGATGACAATAGATTGACCTGTGCAGCGGTCTAATCCTGCAGTTACTGCAATTTGATGACCGAAATTTCTACTGAATTGAATATAAAAAACACGGCTATCTTGTTGACTTAATCGGATGAGCTCTGCCAGGGAATTGTCTTTGCTTCCATCATTGACAAAAATCATCTCATAATCAGCGCTGATCTTTTCAACAGATGCGCGCAAGCGATTATACAATTCTGGAATTCCTTCTTGCTCATTGTAAATGGGAATGACGATTGAAATAGCAGTGGACATAATTCTAAGGATTAAAAGGAATTTTTTTCTTGAATGCTTAATATTTTATAGGTAATGACTCTGCCTTGTTGCCGTATTATTTCATAATCAAAGTGTTGAGCAATGTATTCCTGTATTTGATAATCTTGCGTAAATGCAATATCTCCCTCCTTCAAGTTTTGATGAGGGGTATGCTTTACGTCATGACCTTGATCAACCAACACTTTCAAGTAGAAATCAAGATGAGCTTGATACCCTTCATATAGCGCGTGTTGATTGTCTAGGTTATGTTTCCCGCGCGATGCTTTTTGCAAGTAATTCCCCATTTCATAAAACGCCAATTCTTCCCCAATTTCAGTTGGTTTATATGTTTTTTTGAATATTTCTTGGTAAGGATAGACACCAATTAAGAATAAGAATACTAGAGGAATCGCGTTGAATTTCATCTGCTGAATTATCCATGGATTCATTTTTAATGCTTCAAATACAAAATGAATCATGATGGCTACAAGGATGGCGTAGAACGGGTAAAGTGGAACGTCGTACCATTCTATTTTTGTTTTAGCAGAGGAAATAATCAAAATAAAGCTTGTCGTCAAAAGCAAAAGCAGCAGGGTTAATCGATTGATTAATTTGTTCTTAAGTACAAAGCCAATAAGTACACCACAGGGTAAAAGCAAATGCCAATAACTGAATTCCAATTCAATTTGGCGGTTGAGGTAAAACCAAAAGTCTTGTTGATGATTTTCTTTGACATCCAAAAAACGTCCTCCTAATTCATTGTCATACACAGCCAATAAATATCCCGGATTTTGAAGTTCTCGTACAAAGTAATATCCCAGAGCGACAGTGATAAACAAGCTTAATCCAATATAAAAATGCTTGTTTTTTAAAGTAGGAACCAACATTTTTACAATGGCGCAATAGATAGCCATTGCTGGTAAAAACATAAATCCTGTGATGCTTTTGGTAAGAACCGCGCAAGTTGTTGCGACAAAGAAAAAGTACAAGTACTTGTTTTTTTTGTTTTCACAGTAAAGAAAAAAGAAAATGGCTTGAAGCGTCGTAAACAATGTCACCAGGCAATCATAATCGCCTGTTCTGGATGCGTGGACTTGAATGTATCCTTGAGTTGTTATCAGGACAAAAACAGTTATGAAACCCAACCAAAAGCTTTTTAGATATTTCAGGGTGAAAAAAATCAGCGCACAACAAGTTAAGAATGCGGCTATCGCGGAAGGTAACCGAATGGCCAATTCATTTACACCTATCATTTTCATAAAGAAAACCTGTGACCATATCATCAAAGGAGGTTTGGTGTTCCACATGTCGGGAGAGCCGTCAAAATGGGTTACAATAAATTGCCCATCATGAAGCATCTCATATGCGTTAATGGCCAGTCTTGCTTCATCCCAAAGGCGAATGGGCAAAGAGTTAAGATTGCCGAATATTGGCATGTACATCAATGCAGCCAGAAGGATGTATTTCCATGATTTCCCTATAATGGAGATGATGTTCACAATATTGCTGAAGTTGAAGTTAAAACGATATCAAATATAATATATATTATTCTGCTTGGCTTTTTGATCAGCTTTTTTGATGGCCTTTAGGTTTAATCAGTTTTCGCAAATCTCCTTTAATTTATCCAATGCTAAAGGATAAGTTTCATTCATGTATTCTGAAAAATCTTAGTTGCTATCTAATTCAACTTGAACTTGGGTAATGCCATTTTCTTCCTTGAAAGAATAGTTCTCAAAACCATTGGCCCACTTTTCAACTTCTGGGCCTTCCATAACTTCCTTGCCGTTTTGGTAAAGTCCTTTGTGCTGTATAGAAACAAATTCTTGAGGTTTGTTCTCTGCAATGATGGAAACCATTCCTCCTTTTGCTCCATTTTCATCTACCCCGATGAATAAAATTTTACTCCCTTTTTCCCAAGTGCCTTCATATGTTGAGGTCGGGTTGAACAGCGCCGTCCAACTTTCGTAGTTGGATAGATCGGTTAGCCCTAACATCTTGTCGTAAACAACAGCAACAGGCGATTGTATCGAAATGGAGAAGTGTAATTTTATTTTCATAATATGATGAAGGTACGAAGAAAGAGGTGAGCTTTTACTCATCCTTGACATGTTTAATCCCAATGGATGAGAAGAATTGATGAAGCAATTCATATTTGCCACTGCAGAAATTCCCCAAGCTTTCTTTGGGCAAATTAGAAACCGTTTTTTTGCATTCTAGACATATCTCCATGTAAGAAATAACTTGTTTCGATTTGTCACAAAAGACAATGGCGTGTCTTGGGGAGTAGCATCCAGTTTCAGAGAAGCTAATCAGATTTGTTTTTTTTGAATAGTTATAGTTGTAAAGGATATCCGTTAATTGATTGATTTGTTTTTCTGAAAGTGTTTTTATCTCGATAACTTTTGAGGTAATTATCGTGTCGTTTTGGATGGGAGTTTTACCGAGTTTAGAGTGAAAGGAAATGATTTTGATGTTCTCAGCTTGATTGAACGGGAAAATTTGTCGGCGTTGAAGGGCGGATAAATGACCATTGTAATAACATTTTGGGTCATCATTTAAGTCTTCAAGGGTAGGCGCTAAATCGAATTTTGTTTTAATAGATGTGCATTGAACCAATGTTGAGACAAAGATTCCAATAGATAAGATGGATATGAGTATTTGGAATTTTTTATTCATCAAAAGGGTATGAAGTCATCATTCATGAATGGATAATCACCGTTTAAAGTTAACTTCCCTGATCCTATTCACGCATTTCAGCGCAGACTAGTTTGATTGTTCAATTATGGACACATTTTGTTGTAGTCTTCAACGGCCTCCTCAAATGTACAAGTTTGGTATTTTGGATTGGAATAGTATTCTGTTTTGAACGGCTCGCATTCAAACATGTAGGTATTGATTATTTTGATTGATTTTAATCCAGAAAGTCCAGATACCTCATACACCTTGCCATCCGGCATTCTTACGTGCCTCATGTATATTCCTTCCCTGGTTTGTTTCATTACTCCCTGCTCACTGTAGGATCCATCAAAATTTTCTTTTAATCTATAGCTGGTGGTGACGTCATCAAATACATCTACAGTAATTTTCCCCTTTACCATTCTCTTGCCATACCGATAATAACCATCAGGCTTGCTCAATTTCATTGGCATCCTCAGGTACAATGCCCCATCCTGACATAACCTTTCAATTTCAGGTATTTCTGATTTCGTTAATCGAATGGTTTCATTGTTATTGTTGACGTACTCAAAATCTACCATGCGCCCTTGCGCATTGGTGTCAAAAAAATTGATCTGTTGACAGGATACCGAATCTTTGTTGGTGGTAATGAAATAGTTCTGTGATAAGCAAATGGTTGAACTCAAATGGATGACCGCTGCAAGTAAGTACAATTTTTGGATTGGAAATGTTTTCATGTGTTTTTTTGAAGGCTGAATTTTAGACCACAAACTTAAGTTTTCTCAAGGTTGGTGCAGCAGGATTATGTTTGAAATGTTAAATAAACCCTTTGTGTTGAACATGCAATGCTACAATTTTGTTTGAAGAGCTTATTGTTGTTTTTTCTATGCGCGGTTGGTTTTTAGCACTCTGTGTTTTATTTGAATTGGATGTGGTAATCCGCGCCCAATGTCCGTCTCTGATTCCCAATGGGGGCTTCGAAACATACTCCTCTCTACCAAATGATGACTGTGGTTGGGTACTGGCCACAGGTTGGACCAACGCAGCTACTACAGGGGAGTGCAATACCAGTAATGGCACTCCAGATTATTTCCACCTGCAAGGAACTGGTCCTTTTGCCGCTCTTCCCCTCAATTATTTCAGCAATGTTCAACCATTTGAAGGCGATGCCGTAATGGGTTTGGGTGGTTATGTCAATTTGGTGACCAATGCCCGCGAGTACATTTCGATTCAACTCTCTAGTCCTTTGGTTGTGGGTAATGAATACAACTTATCATTCTCCATGGCCATCGGTACACCGCAAGTGGGTGGTGTTTATGCAGATGGATGGGGCTTTCTGCTCAGCACAGGTCCAGTCTTTCAGCCTGCGGGTACCAATGGTTTGATCAATGCCCCCGGTTATCAGCAACTTATTCCCCAAGTCTTTGCCTCTGAGTCTTGGCAGACCTTTACTTTTACCTTCACTGCTGACCAAGCCTATGATCAGTTTACTTTCGGTAATTTCTTGACAGACCAGCAGCAATCCATGACCCTGTATGGTGTCCAAGATTTTATTTCATTGGCCTATGTTTTCGTAGATGATTTTGTTCTTCAGGACAACAATCAAAGTGATGTTTCAGTCGATTTAGGTCCTGATTTGACACTCTGTTCGACCAACATCACGCTGGATGGCACAGACCCGAATGCCAATGCTTATGCTTGGAATACGGGTCCATCCACTTCATCCCTTGTGGTCAATACTCCAGGGTTGTATGTCCTTGAAGTGTTTGGTCAATGTGGTTCTGCAATCGATTCTATTCTGATTACTGAGTGCCCACCGTTGAGTGTCGATTTGGGTCCTGATGTATTGGTCTGCCCTGGAGTGCCTTTCTCCTTAGATGCCGCAGTGACGGGTGGAGTAGGGCCCTTTGATTTTGTATGGAGTCCAGGAAATTTTCAGAATGTCAGCAGTATTACAGCAACAACGTCCGGCAGTGTTACCTACATTGTTCAAGTGACGGATGCCAATGGATCAATAGATTCAGATACCATTTTCGTCACTCTTTATCCCACTCCGGAATCTGTTGATTTGGGAGCCGATGCTTTTATTTGTCCAGGCGAAACGGTCTTCATAGACGCCACAGTAACTGGAGCTACCGGCTATTTGTGGAGTGATGCGCGCATCACCCCGGGCATTGTCGTTACAGAGCCTGGGACTTATTCTGTTCAAGTCAATTTTGCCTGCTCTTCAGATGACGATGAAATTGTGGTGACAAATGGAAGAATTGATGTTCCTGATTTTGTAACCGATGTTGTAGTGTGTGATGTCGAAAATTTGCCAATAGGTCCTGCAGTAGAGAACAATTCAAATTTTGTTTGGTCGGATGATGAAGCTGCATTATTCCCAAGGGTGGTTTACGAAACGGGAATGTATGAATTTGAAGTCACGGATGATTGTGGCGTGCGCAATTTTGAGGTGTTGGTCAACGAGGTGAATTGCGATTGTGCTGTGTACATCCCTAATTCATTCACGCCCAATAATGATTGGCGCAATGAAGTCATTTTGCCTGTGTGCGAATGCGGATTTACCCGTTATGATTTTAAAGTGTTTAACCGCTGGGGAGACTTGGTTTTTGAGAGCAATGACCCCAATCAACCATGGATTGGACACGCCTACGAAAG
>CANGVU010000108.1 GCA_947457325.1 Flavobacteriales bacterium
CTGTAGTGACCACTTGATCCGTGGAACCTCCCGTTGCCAAAACAGCTGCGTCATCGCCAACACCTTTTAGTGTTGTTTCATGTTGAGGAACAAAATATTGTGTCAGGTGATTGATCAATTCAAACTCACCCAGGCTATCCAACTCAGTACGATTTTCCATATTGCAAAGATACTATGATTGTGAAGGACGAATGGCCTTCAAATTCATTTGAACCGATGTTCTCCCGTTAAATACATTAATCTCCAAAGCGCACAAAACATCTACTGGACCTGCTAAAATCATGTCCATACTATCAGCCATGCCAAAGCCAATTGCATCAAAATATGACCCACCCAGTCCCTGACGAAAAGAACACTTGAGGTGTTTGCCATCTGCTCCAATTTGTCTTGGCGGAAATGCTGGTCGCAACCCAGTCATTAGAAATACAGGGGCCATGTTTTCCGGTCCACAAGGTGCAAATCCACTTAACGATTTGACCCATTCCATTTCCACTTCAGCCAATTTTATCTCGATGTCATACAATACAACAGGCTCTGGTCGAATTTGATTTAACTTTTCACGAACCACTTGATTGAATTTCTCTCGAAAAGACAATAAATTCTCTTCCTTAATACTCATCCCAGCGGCCATTGTATGTCCACCAAACTGAATCAACTCTTCTTTGCAAGCATCCAGTGCTTCATAAATATCCAACCCTTCAATGGAACGCGCACTGCCTGCCCATACCTCGTGGCTCTTGGTGAACACAATGGTTGGACGATAGTGCTTCTCTAAAACGCGAGATGCAACAATACCAATGACCCCTTTCAGCCAATGTTCATTCCACAAAACATTGACAAAAGCTTCTTGGTTAAACGGATCTGCCTCCCATACTGCCAATGCTTCAGCTGTTACGTTTTGGTCAATGCTCCGTCTAGATTGGTTGTATTCTTCAATTTGACCCGCTATGCTTTCCACCTCTGAAGGGTCGTTGGCCAAAAGCAGTGAAACTGCAGCATTACCAGAAGCTATTCGTCCAGCCGCATTGATACGAGGCGCAAGCAAAAAGACGATATCACTCACAGACCAATTCCGGTCCTTGGCTCCAGAAAAAGCGATCAAACCTTTTAAACCAGGTCGCATACTTTGTTGCATCATTTGCAAACCCAGCGCAACCAAATTTCTATTTTCATCTACCATTGGAACGATATCCGCACAAGCCGCAACTGCAACCAAATCCACTGTGGATAAAATCCAACTCAATGGCCAGCCTTTCCTTTCTGCGCAGGCCAACATCAATTTATAGCCAACACCACATCCACTCAGGCCTTTGAAAGGGTATTCACAGTCCTTTCGCTTGGGATTCAAAACTGCATTCGCTGCGGGCAAAATATCCGGTTCATGATGATCGCAAACAATCACATCTATACCTGCGTTTCTGCATTGCAGTATGCGAGGTCCATCTTTTGTGCCGCAGTCCAATGTAATTATTAGCTGAAACCCTTGATCAATGGCCCATTGAGCGCCTTTGGCTGAAAAACCATACCCTTCTTCATATCGATCCGGAATGTAAGAAACACAGTTGGCCTTTACTTCATTCAATACCGACATCACCAATGCCACTGAGCAAGTTCCATCAACATCATAGTCACCAAAAACCAGAATCTTAGATCCTCTTTCCAAATGAGAAAGCAACAAATCCACAGCTTTACTCATGTCTTGCATAAGAAATGGGTTGTGCTGATTTAGGTTCAATGGTGCAGAAAACACTTCCCAATTCTCAATTCCCTTAGCAAGTAACAATCGATGAAAAGGTGACAACCCATTGCTTTCTTCTAATTCTGAATTTCTTCTTTTCCAAATCATGGAGCAAAGGTGATGCTTTCATTTGACCGCAGCAAATAATGCATAACAAACACATAATTCATCCCGATTTGCAACCTATTCCTCACCGATATTGTCTTTTTATGTATATTGCACAACCGAAAGCCTAATTAAGAAATGAAAACAACCAAGTATTTCTCTCTATTCGTTTCAGCGATGGTCTCGTTATTGTTATTAACGGGCTGCCCAAATCCTGAAAATAAAATTCCTGCCAATTGTTTTGATGGAATTTTAAACAACAACGAACAATTGATTGACTGCGGTGGTCCCTGTGAAGAGTGTGACCATTGTATCGATGGAATCTTTCAACCTGATTTAGGAGAAACTTGGTTGGATTGCGGCGGTGAATGCGGAGCTTGTGACCCTTGCACCAATGGTATTCAAGACAGCCTGGAGATGGGCGGTGACGAAACCGGTGTGGACTGCGGTGGAACGAATTGCGGTCCTTGCGCAGATCTTTGTGGTGATGGACTTTTGAACGGAAATGAAACACAAATAGACTGTGACGACACTGCTTATTGGGATATCGATGGGAATAACTATTACAACTTGGGTGATATATACACCGGAAATTGTCAAATCTGTCCTACATGTATTGATGAGATATTGAATGGAAATGAAGTAGGTATAGACTGTGGTGGTTCAATGTGCAGCCCTTGTGCTACAGATGGTAACTGTACGAACGGTTTCATCGATGGAAATGAATTTTGGAATGACTGCGGAGGTAGCACTTGCCCTGTATGTGATTCAATTTTGGATTGGACGGCAGGAGGAACTGCTTTTGAATCTGTAAGCTTCATGAAAACTTTCAATGGATACAGCTTTGATGTTACTGGAACTACACTTACTTCTCAGATGCTCAACATCAAATGCGCTGAACCAGCAGCTGGCTGGAACCTAGGGACTGTTATTTCTATGGGACCAAGCACAACTGACCAAATTGCATACACCAATAATAACATCGTGTATTCTACATTGATCAACGGCGCTTCTGGTTCTTTCACACTTATTAAGTTTGACGCACCCGCAGGTGCGGATGCCTATATCAGAGGTTCATTCACTGGAACTTTAAAATCAAACACTGGAGCAACCATGACCATCTCCAATGGATTGATTCAAATCAGATATGAATAATCTGAAATTGTAATTCATATAAAAAAAGGCTACCAATTCGTAGCCTTTTTTTATTGCTTAATCGCCCTTAGCATCTCTCGCTTGCCTGGTGGGCCTTGCAACCGCTCGACTTGAAAACCAACCTGCTGCAAATTCCTTCGCACTTGTCCTTTTGCACAATAACTAACCCAGACGCCTTCAGTGTTCAGCAAATCATAACATTTCTGCATCATTTCCAATGTCCACAGTTCGGGCTCCAACTCTGGTCCAAAGGCATCAAAATATATCAAGTCAAACTTTTCATGCAATCCCAATTCCTGTAAACCTTTTTTCAATTTCTTAAAACGAAAGGAATGACTAAAATGAATGATTTCATCAAAAGATGATGCATGAATGTCCTCAATCATCGATTTTCGTTTTTCATCCCGCTGTGCTTCACACAGCGCAGCTACCCATTCGCTGATCAATGGAAATGGCTCCAAAGCCGTGTAATGGATCACATGACCTGATGCATCTTCATAAGTTAATAATGCATTTAGTCCTGTCCCTAACCCAACTTCCAAAACGGAAACCGCTGATTGTTGTTCAAACAATTTCAATCCGTTCTTGATAAATACATGATTGCTCTCCTGCTCTGCTCCATGCCGAGAATGATACGTTTCATTCACTTCTGGAATCCAAAAGGTAAATGAACCATCTTCAGTTTTGATCAATTTGCGCACAGGTGAATTGTTCACCGCGCTATTGTTCAAAGCTTTATGCATTGGGCCTTCCGATTCTTCCATCTTCCTTTAATTTTGATTCACAAAAGCAAATTCATGGCAAAGAAAACCAAAACTACAACAACCAAAAAGAAATCTTTCTACTCAGAAACGAGTATGAACTTTTTGGAAACTTATTTGAATAACGCGTCTCCCACAGGATTCGAGTCACCCGGCCAACAACTTTGGTTGGATTATATCCGTCCCTATGTCGATGAATACATGGTGGATACCTATGGCACCGTGGTGGGTGTTATTAATCCACAAGCAAAATACAAAGTTGTCATAGAAGCCCACGCGGATGAAATCTCTTGGTTTGTTCATTACATCACCAGTGATGGTTTTATTTACTTGAGAAGAAACGGAGGAAGTGATCACATGATTGCACCCAGCAAACGCGTCAACATACACACGCCAAAAGGAATCGTGAAGGGATTGTTTGGATGGCCCGCCATTCACGTTCGCACAGCGGAAAAAGAAGAAACGCCCAACATGAAAAACATCTTTTTGGATGTCGGTGCCAGCAGCAAAAAAGATGTTGAGGACATGGGCATTCACGTAGGATGCGTGGCAACATTTGATGATGAATTCATGGTATTGAACGACCGTTTCTTTGTGGGTCGCGCATTGGACAACCGCATTGGTGGTTTCATGATTGCGGAAGTAGCACGTCTATTGAAAGAAAGAAAAGACAAATTGCCTTTTGGTGTTTACTTCACCAACTCCGTTCAAGAAGAAATTGGATTGCGTGGTGCCGAGATGATTGCCCACCGCATCAATCCCGATGTGGCCATTGTTACCGATGTATGCCATGACAGCTCCACCCCAATGATGAACAAAGTACGCGACGGGGAATTGGCTGCAGGCAAAGGTCCTGTGGTGAGCTATGGTCCTGCAGTTCAAAACAATCTACTGAAGCACATCATTGATGTTGCCGCCAAGAACAAAATCGACATTCAACGTCAAGTAGCATCACGTTCCACAGGAACAGACACCGATGCCTTTGCCTACAGCAACATGGGTGTAGCCAGCGCATTGATTTCATTGCCTTTGCGTTACATGCACACCACTGTAGAAATGGTGGACAAGAATGATGTTGAGGCCGTGATTGAATTGATTTACGCTAGTTTAAAAGCCATTAAGAACGGTCAAGACTGGAGATACATCAAATAATCCCTTAAAAAAGTAATTACAAGGGAGAAATGAGACTTGCAAATCTCATTTTTCCCTTTTTTTCATATTGATTACCTTTGTCCAACGATTCAATGAAAGTCGAACTTAAACATTAATGCATGAACCATGTAGGTATCCGTCCTGAAGGGGCAACACTCCATTATTTGGGACTAAAAAATTTGGCTACGGCCTTTTGGAATCTTTCACCAGCAGAATTGGTAGAAGAAACCATCTCTCTTGAACAAGGAAGTTTAACCAGCACAGGTGCCATCGCTATTGACACTGGTGAATTCACTGGTCGTTCTCCCAAAGACAAGTTTATTGTGAAAGACAGCAAAACAGAAAATTCTGTTTGGTGGAGCCAATTCAATATTCCTTTCGAAAGCGCCAAGTTTGATCGCTTGTTTGAGAGAATGCAAGCTTACTTGACAGGCAGAGAAGTTTATGTTCGCGATGCATATGTATGCGCAGACCCACGCTACCGCATGAACGTGCGCGTGGTAACAGAGTTTCCTTGGAGCAATATGTTTGCTTATAACATGTTCATGCGCCCTTCCAAAGAGGAATTGAAAACAATCCAACCAGATTGGCATGTCATCTGCGTTCCAGGATTCATGGCCGATGCAGAAACCGATGGTACAAGACAACATAATTTTGCAGTGATTGACTTTACCAAAAAAATGGCTATCATCGGAGGTACAGGTTATACAGGGGAAATCAAAAAAGGAATCTTCACCGTTTTAAATTACGTCTTGCCTCATGAAAAAGGTGTGCTTCCCA
>CANGVU010000109.1 GCA_947457325.1 Flavobacteriales bacterium
CAGTTGTGCCATGACTCACCACCCGCAGCAAATGAACGGTTAGATCCCAAAGACTTAATCAAGTTCAAGCCGCTCTTGCAATTAGCAAATATGGAGTTGTAAAACTCTCCTTCGGTCAAATCTTTTGCATTGATACCAGAAAGAGAAGTATTGTCAACTGTTGCAGTTGTTTTACCGTTTCCGATGATGGTAACGTTGTAAACAACAGGGTGAGTTCTAGGAAGGTTGTTTGAGCGGTTGTCATCAGAGTCAATCTCAATTCCGTTGTCATTGTCAGGGCTAGATGTAGCATCTGACTTCATACCAAACAAGAACTGAGCTTTACCAGTCCAACCCAAGTCAAAGTCAAACATGTCATCGTTACCGAAGATGGTTGAGCAATACTTCAAGTTAACGGTACCACCAAATACCTCAATGTTGTCATCGGCGTTAGAAACAATCTCAACGTGCTCGATAGTGGTTCCACGACCAACTGAACCCAAGGTCAAACCGTTCATCTCTCCACCTACAGTCAAGATTGCTCCTGCGTGACGGATAGAAACATAACGGAAGATACCTGAATTATCGTTGTCATCAAAAGTCTCACCAGCTGTTAAATTAGCTCCGAATTGGTCTTGAATGTTTGTAGTTTGGAAACCTTCCAATGTACCCAATCCATCAGCAAAAGCCAATTTACCATTAGCAGCTCCTACAACGAATGGACCATTAGCAGCCAATGTCAAGTTGTTAGTAGCACGTCCATTGATGGCAATTCCACCCCACTTACCGATGTTAGAAATGGCATAAGTACCATCCATTGGGTCAGCTTGAGCAGTGAAAACGATAGGGCAAGACTCAGTACCGTTGGCAATGATAGTACCACCACGAGAGATAACCAAAGCTGTTGCCGTTTCAGGAGCAGTAGACAAGTTTGGAGCACCTTTGATAACTGTTCCTGGCTCGATGGTCAAAGTCTGACCGTTAGGAATGTAGATTTTCTTGTCCAAAATGTAAGTGTTTTGGCAAGTGAAAGCAGCACCGGTAGTCATGTCACCACCGAAAGTTCCACTGATAGCAGTGTAACCTGGCATTGATGAAACGACAACCTCAGGACGTGAAGCAACGGGTGGACAACCACACTCAGCTCCCAAATTCGATTGTGCAACTGAAGCCGTTGCAACAAATGACAATGCCATCGCGATGACCTTGTTCAAATTGTTTAATTTTTTCATTTTTTTTTGGTTAAATAGATTGGCGCAAATCTGAAACTTCAATGATCATTCAGAATAAAAGAGCCTTTACCTTTCTATTAAGCAATCATCGCATTTCTTTCTTTATTGTTAAGTGTTTGTTGACGCAATGAGACAAAAAAAAACACTGACTTAACATCAGTGTTTCTTCTTGGGAGATTAAGTATTATGCTACTTGTTATTCAAAAGTTAAGCCCAGACGCAGCGATAGGTTCATAAAGCCGAACTGTCCATTTTCGCTTGTTACTAGGTTAGGAAAATGTTGCCCAATTATTCCAATCTGTATGTTGTGCTTATCGTCGGGTTGGAATTGTTTTGTCAATTCCATTTGATATCCCCATCCTTTTGCATCGGATTTTACTGAAGCTTTCTGTCTTTGGTTGTTATTCAATAATTGATAAGTGACTTGCTCTTGAAATCCATAATAGTATTGCCCACCTATACCAATTCCCCAGCCATGCTCATTGAATTGATAGTTTACCATCAATGGTATTTCGAGTCCCTGAAAGCTTTTTGTAATCAGCTTGACTTCATCCAATCCGATACTATCATTTTTATAAGACATGTTTTTGAAATGGGCACTCATTCGAATATCCAATTTTTCATGGAATGAATACCCCAATCCTAATCCAATGGATTGTCCCATTCCCGCAGAACTGTTGCTCGTCAATTTGTCTTTTAATATCGCCGTCGTTGTCTCAAATCGTGGTTGGTAGATGCCCATTGAAAATCCCAAGTGCCATGTCAAAGATTTGTTTTGGGTGTATCCTTTCATTAAGGTTAACAAAAGGATTACCAGGAGTAAAAGATGTTTTGCTTTCATGGCGTTATTCTTTAATACAACGGATGCTCATTCCGTACAGTTTGGATGTAGTAGATCTTAAAATGCGTGTTTGTTGGTAGTCAATGTAACGATAGTATCCCTCGTTATTCTCCGTGCTAGATGTCCACCAGAATGCGGTGTTTGCCCCACTGTTCATTGTGTTCAAAAGTGTAATACATCCTCCTGGCTTGGCATCAAAACCATATGTGTCGGAACCATACAAAGGACTGAATTCAGGCCATCCTTTGGAATATTTTGCTGTTAATAAATTGGCCTCTTTGACTCCACGCCATCCAAAGGCATTTGCCGCTTCTGGATTCATGCCAATGTATTGCTCAAGTATTTTCCAATCTTCATCTGAGGGTACTTTCCATCCTTTTGGTGAGATATTTCTTGCATCTTCTATCGTTTTAAAATTATACAAGTATCCAAAAAGACTATCGTTGTGGAAGGTGTAAGCTCCTTGCATTTGGGTATTCCAGTTTGAGGTTGAATTTGCAAGAGAAACGTAGTTCAAGCTATCGCCATTTTGAAAGCGATTTGATGCAAGATTCTCTGCCATCCACCATTGTTCACCAATCTTGACTGTGGTAAATACGCTGCCGTTGTTGTCAACGTCAGTTCCATAAACTATTTCAATGGGTTCTTTTTTATCCTTGTTGCAACCTAAAATAAAAAGGGAGCAGATGATAAGACAACTTGTTATTTTTTTCATGACTATATTTTGAATAAGGTCAAAATTTGCGTGCCCAATGGTGAGGTAATTTGAACATAATACACCCCAGGAGTGAAATGGCTTATTTCCATTGTGTGGTTGTAATTAATCCCAATATTATTCATTTGCTCAGTGGAAATCAATGTGCCAAAAGCATTGTACCATTGAATGGTGATATCTCCATTTTCAGGTTGAACAACGTTGATTCTAACCTGATCTTCCGCTGGGTTAGGATAAAGAGCACACTCAAAGTTGTTCACCAAAAGAGTAGGGCAAACTTCAATGATGTTACGGTTGTTGCAATCTCCAGGATAGCAGCATAGCTCCTCCATCATGATGTTGGCTTCAGTATTATAATTGCAAGCAAGTGAATCTGTACACCCTATGACGGCTTTGTTCATGCAACTTCCTTCTAGATAGCAGATGAAAGCAGGACTATATTCCAAGTAACTGGGGTCGTTGCAACCGCAGGCATATGGATAGGACAGGAATGGATTGTATTGTTCATTGTCTTCAAGTAGGGTGTCTTTTGAAACATAAAGAACGGTTTGTAACATTCCTAGGTTGTCTGTAAAAACAACTTCAAGATTGATGTCAAATGAGATTTCTCCTGACGTTGTTAGTTGCGCGAGCAGAACGTGGTTGCTATCTGCAACAATTCCGCTATATGGATAGCTGGTCGTTAGATTGAATTGATTACTCGAAAAAGTATACCCAGGCACGATGGAACCAAAGATTGTACTGTCATTGCCAGTAAAAAAATCTAAAATGCCAGCAGATGTCCAGTTCGCAGTGGTCGTTACCATTGTATCAATTCCATCGGCCTGGGTAAGGGCTAGGCCCATTTCGTTATTTTGATTGTTCATAAGACCTTGAGCAAGCATTTCACTTCCGCCATCATTATTGGAACCTCCAATGAACGAACCATTGGTGTCTTGGTTTTTGGGAAGTCCAAAGTAGAGATTGGGACCTTGTTTGGCCACTTGCCCGATTGTTAAATAGGTATCCAAAGCCACAAGGCTCTCGCCTAATCTTGGTTTCAGAAAATCTTTTCCAAATGTTTTTCCCTCAGTACCATGATTGAAAAAAGGAGCAGAACTGCTAATGGTAAATGGATGATTTGCGTCTCCAAAGATTCTAGACACTGCGCTTCCCGGAAGCAATTTGGCATAGATGCGATAGGTCGTTGAGCCTTCTTGCAAAATACCTCCAGTTGTATCAGTAGCATCATCGCTATTACTGATGTAATATTTTTCTATAAACAAGTTTTGCAATTGGCTAAAGCCAAGTTGAGTCAATAACCCAAAGCTGATGGCTAGAATGAATTTTAATGCTTTCATATTTTATATTGAATAGAAAGTTGGTATGTTGTGCCGTAACGGAAGTTGTCGTAATCATACCAACCATCTGTGTTGGTGATTTTACCTGCTTCATTGATGCGGTCAATTTGATAAGATCTTCTTACTGCTGTGTTTAAAATGTCTCTGATGGTAAGGCTAGCCGACCAATGGTCATTAATTTTTTTGTTGACTTTAAAGTCAATCATGTGACGAGGCATTTCATAAACATCAGGTCTCCCTACAATGGCACCCGCAATAACCAATCTCGGTCCTTGTACATTATAGGATACAGTAGCACCCAAACCTAGGCTGTCTGCGGTGTAACTTAGGATACTGTTAATGAGGTAAGGTGCTTGACCAAACATGGGCCTTCTCAAAGTATCCAAAGGTGTATAAACTTTCTTCCCATCAATAACTTGTAAATCTTTTCTGATGAACTCCGCTTCAGATTTTACCAATGTTACATTGCTTTTGAATTCCAATGCACGTGTGATCTGAATGTTTCCTTCCAATTCCAATCCCAAGACAGTGGACTTCTCAATATTGTCCCAGGTAATACCCGCTGAACCAAATCCCATTTCGATGTGGTTATTAAAGTCCTTGTAAAAAGCGCTTATCGATGCATTGTGTCCTTTTTTGAAATAGGTTTCTGCACGGAAATCAAAGTTGTGAATGGTCACCATTTTTAAGTCTGAATTTCCATAGATCAAAGTTCTGAACTCATTGTCTACGATGGCGGCATCACTCAATTCCCTGATGCTAGGACGGGCAAGCGATTTTGAGTAGTTGAATCGCAAGTTGGTTTGTCCCAATGAATCTGAAACCAATTTGTAAACCAAACTTGCATTGGGTAAAAGATCCAATTGATTAATGGATGCAGGATTAACCAAAGGAAACCCACCTACATTCTCTCTTCTAAAATCATCTTTCTCATAGCCTTGGGCATAGTAGCTGTCTACATCTACAAAGATGTCCGTTTGTTCAGCCCTTAATCCGCCAATTAATCGGAGACTAGATGATTTCTCATAGTCAAAAAATGCATAGGCGCTGTAAACATCGCTTTGTCCAAAGCTATGATCCCTCGCAAAGTTGTTCCTGATGTAATAGTAATCCAATGTGCCATTGCGCATAACAAATTTGGAAGGATCTAGGAATTGATCAATGTTTCCTGAGGTGAAAGTCTCAAGATTCAGATTGTTTCCTTGAAACAATTTGTACTCATCGTTGTCTATCTTTCTATAGTTTCTTAAAGCAGATCCTCCCCAAAACATTTTCCTGGTTAATCCTTCTTTTTTCAACTTGTGAATGGGTTGAGAGAAGTCAATTCTGCTATCAAGGAGATTTTCGTTTAGATATCTGTAGAATCTTCTTATTCCTTCACCAAAAGTGGGCGCAAATGTGTAGGCCTGAATTTCATTATTGACGAGGTTGTAGCTATATTGGTTCACTTTGAAATCTGGTGCAATACTGTTGGCTTTGGTATAACTAGCATTGAAGTTGATTTTTAGTTCTTTCTCCGGAAAATAATGTTCCGTGCTCAGTTGATGAATC
>CANGVU010000110.1 GCA_947457325.1 Flavobacteriales bacterium
CAAAGATTTCAAGATTCAACAATTCTCAGATCAACCAAACCAAGGAATCTCTGGAATCATCGAAGGACGTCTATATAAAATTGGTCAAGCACAATGGGTCGGACTAAACCAACCCCATGAAGCCAATGCATACATCAGTTGCGAAGGTGTAATCATTGGAGCCATTGTCTTGCTTCGTCCCATTCGAAAAGGAATGAAACAAGTACTTCATCAACTTCAGCATCGATACAAACAAACCATCATCAGCGGTGATCCATTAAATCTATCGGCTGAGATGCGTTCCATCATTCCAGACGGATGCCACGCATTCCATGGGCTTAGCCCCGAACAGAAAAGAAATCACATTGTGCAAATGCAAGAAAAAAATCAAATCGTTGTCATGATTGGCGATGGATTGAACGATGCTGGTGCCTTATCCAGCGCCAACGTTGGTATTGCAATAAGTGAAGATGCCTTTGGTTTTTCTCCCTCATGCGACATGATTTTAGAAGGAAAAAGCTTGAATCAGTTGCCCGCTATCATTGACTATGCCCAAATGCAGCAAAAGATTGTACGTTGGAGCTTTTTCATTGGTTTAATGTACAACCTCATTGGTCTAAGCATTGCCGTTCAAGGACAAATGAATCCATTGATAGCCGCCATACTCATGCCCAGCTCAAGCATCACCATCATGTCCTTTACATCATTGATGGCTTATTGGAAACGCCCCCGCTAACGTAGGTTCCAATCATTAATCCTATATTTGTGTCATGTTGGATTACGAAATCAAAATCAGCCCTTCATCCACCATTGATGTTTGGGGAAAAATCAGCCTAGGCGCAGTGGTCATGGGACTGTTTTACCTCATCCCCAATCGTTGGGAAGGTTTGCCCATTCTTCCTTTTGAATGGGCCGGCATTACTTTAGTGGCGCTCACACTCAATTGGAGAAAGGCACTAGCTTCCTTATTGCTTTTTCAATTGACCATCGTTTTGATTGCTGTTTATTTTCAAGGCTATTCCGTCAAAGCATTGTTATCTCTTCCCGGAATGATGATGGCAGAAATTGCAGCTGTTGTCGTTACAGCCAGATGCAATGAATGGAAAGATGCGTACTTGCCTTGGTGGAATTTCATGATTGCTGTTTTGGGAATGACTATCATTCTGCTGGGTTCTGCCTTTTGGATGAAAGCCTTGGGTGATCAAAACTGGACACAACTTATCAAAGCGATGTACACAGGCATTCTTATGCTTTCTGCGTTTCTATTGATGCTGCAACAATTGCTTTGGAGACTAATCAAAGGGAGAGAATCTTATTACAACAAAAAATGATCAATTACGAAATCAATCAAGGCATTGCCACCATTACTTTGAACCGACCTGACAAGTTCAATAGTTTCAATCGTCCAATGGCGGATGCTTTTAATGCTGCTTTGCAAGAAGCTAGCTCAGATGAAAATATCAGATGCGTTATCATCACAGGAGAAGGCAAAGCCTTTTGCGCTGGTCAGGATCTGCAAGAAGCAATTGACCCCAATGGTCCTGGTTTAAAAAAAATTATTGAAGAAGGTTACAACCCTTCCATTTTGCGCATAACAGAAATGCCCAAGCCCGTCATTGCAGCAGTGAATGGTGTAGCTGCCGGTGCAGGCGCTAACATTGCATTGGCCTGCGACTTTGTCATTGCTGCGCAAAGCGCTTCCTTTATTCAAGCTTTTTCTAAGATCGGTTTGATTCCCGATAGCGGTGGCACTTATTTCTTACCAAGACTCATTGGCTATCAGAGAGCATTGGCGCAAATGATGTTGGGCAATAAAATCAGTGCCGATGAGGCCATGCAAATGGGTATGATTTACCAAAGTGTCAGCGATGATCAATTCAATGAAGCTATTCAATCATTAGCCACCCAGTTGTCGAATATGCCAACAAAAGCATTGGCCCTAACCAAATTCGCACTACAAAAAAGTATGCAATCTGATTTACCCACGCAATTAGAAAATGAGTTGCAAGGCCAACTGGAAGCGGGCAACTCTCAAGATCACAAAGAAGGAGTGCAAGCTTTTTTAGAAAAAAGAAAACCCATTTTCCAAGGTAAATAGGCCATGTCACAAGATTGGATTAGCGTACTAGAGCAATTGCCAATGGATGGCCAACGTGTTTTGGTTTTTGTTCCAAATAACAAACACTTCCTTCCAGGTAAGAGCGGAGAATTCGAGATGCGCGAGGTGATGATTATGAAGTTCTGTGAAAACTTTTACCCCGCTGAAAGCGAAAGAGGCGTGAAGTACGGTGTACATTTTTGGTCCGGTGAAGGGAACAGCAATTGTTTTTTTCACGCTGTCACCCAATGGATGCCCCTGCCTGAATAAAATTAAACCTTAAAAATTTTTCGGATTCTATTCGCAAACCGGTATCTGTACATACTCACTTTAATACTCCAAACGAATACTTGCACCGTCAATCTGAACTTGCTCAATGACATTGACGTCGGCTGCGTGAAATTCCTTGGTCAACCGAATGTAATTATCAGAGTATCCAGACATGCGTCCATCTTCATTTACACCTTCCCACAATACACTTCTTTCTTGACCTAGAAAGGACTGATAAAATGCCCTTTTCTTCTTCTCAGAAAGCAATCTCAACTGCGTTGTTCTCTCCTGGCGTTTTTGAATGGGCACCACTTCTTCAATGCGCAAAGCCGTGGTATTGGCTCGCTCGCTATAGGTAAATACATGAAGATATGAAACAGGCAATTCCTGTATAAAACTCATTGTATTTTGAAACAACTCATCTGTCTCTCCGGGAAATCCTGTGATAACGTCGACACCTATGCAAGCATGCGGCATTTTTTCTTTGATGGCAAGCATTCGGGAGCGATACAAATCAGTGCGGTATCTTCTGCGCATGGCCCGCAATATCTCATCATCGCCGCTCTGCAATGGCACATGAAAATGCGGCATGAACTTTTGAGATCTCGCGACAAAGTCAATGATTTCTTCAGTTAACAAATTGGGTTCTATGCTTGATATACGGTATCGGTCAATACCGTCAAGTTCATCCAGCGCTTTGATTAAGTCAAAAAAAGTCTCTCCGTTCTGTGCGCCAAAATCACCAATATTGACTCCTGTTAAAACTATTTCCTTGGCACCTTTTGAAATGGCCAATTTGGCTTGCTCAATGGTATCCGATATGCTTGCACTTCTGGATCTCCCTCTCGCCAATGGAATGGTACAAAAGGCGCAGAAATAATTGCATCCATCCTGCACTTTCAGAAAAGTTCGGGTTCTATCACCCGAAGAAAAGGAAGGAACAAACTCATTCACCTCTTTGATGTGCCCTACCACAATTTTCTTTCTCTCCTCCGACTTTTTTTGAATGTGGTCCAGTATCTTAAATTTCTCGTTGGCACCCAATACAACACTTACGCCATCAATCTGGGCAATTTCTTGTGGCTTCAATTGCGCATAGCAACCTACTACCGCCACAAACACCTCTGGATTAATCTTAATGGCACGTCTTACAATATTTCTGCACTTCTGATCTGCCTGATCTGTAACACTGCAAGTATTGATGACCAAAACATCAGGATGTTCATTCATCTCAACTTTTGCATAGCCAGCCTCTGCTAAAATCTTAGAAATCTCGCTGGTCTCAGCAAAATTCAATTTGCATCCCAATGTATGAAATGCCACTTTAGGTCCTGCTGCGCTCATGGTATTTTTTTAATACAACAATGGCTATAGATCCACCAACTACCATTACCAATGCAATGACCATGGCTTGGGTCCACTTCATCCCAAAGTACTCCACAAAATTATTGACCCTTATTTGCTCAATAAAAAATCGCTCAATACCATTCAACACCAAATACAAAGCAAAGATGACTCCCGGAATTTGAATGCGCTTGCGCAATGACCAAAGAATTAAGAAGATCATTGTGGCAAGGATGGTCTCATACAAGGGTGTTGGGAAAACTGGAATTTCCAGATGAGTGCCATACCCAGGAAATATGACACCATTCTCAATAGGCACTCCCATTCCTAAGACATTGTTGGGATAATCATATGACCAAAGCCAATCTGGAAAAATCTTCATCCAACTTGGAGCAGCTGAAGCATTGTCGATTCCCCAGTCACCATCACCGCTGGTTTGACATCCCATACGACCAATGCCATAGGCCAATATCATACCCGGCGCTGCTGCGTCTGATAAATTGAGCAAGGGAAGATTTTTCTTCCTTGCGTAAATCAAAACCACAATTGAACCGACAATTATCCCCCCATAGATGGTAAGTCCACTGGTGAAGTTCTCTAAAGAAGGGTTGCTAAAAAAGACAACCAATTCACCGGGATTTTCCAAAAGATGAAACAACTTGGCACCTGACATTCCCGCAATAGCAGCAACAAAAGTGATGGATCCAACCAAAAGATGTGCAGGCTCTTCTACAATCTGTTCTTTGGGTTGGGGCAATTGGGCTTTCTTATCCTCCCAATACTTCCAACCTCCCAAAACCAAAGCCAACAAAATACCCAACAACGGATAACCATCACCAGACATCAATGCTTTTTGAGCCATGCCATGGGCAAATATCTCATTGCTATTGACAAAAAGAAAAATCATTTTCCAGCCCAAAAAGAAACCCAGAACAGCATTGGTAATGATCTCACTCCATTGAGGTCCTGCACCCAATATCTGCTTTGCTTTTTGCGCAGGGAAAATTCCCTTCTGCTCCATGCGCTTCATTTCCATCTTGAGCAATACACTTGCCGTAATAAAAGCAAGGGCAACAAAAAAACCGAAACTATTGACCAACTTGAGGAATGGCAAATCCAGTCCTAAAAGATCTAAAAGGGCATGATAAAGGGTTGGGTACATGTTACAAATATAAGACGCATCACTTGGCCGATGAGAGGTGCTCCCATTCTTCTATGCAAGTAACACCTTTGTCATCCGCATACCATTTGTGAATCATGGTAATAAAAGTTTCTTTGGTCAATCCCTCCGACTTCCACTGTGTAACTGCATCTTGCAAGACTTTGGGTCTAGCACCCCACTGCTCCTCAACAACTCCTTCGTCATTGATAAATAAAAACATGGGAACTGCTCGCGCACCATTGGTCAGGAATTGATCCATCAGATCCAAATTCTCATCCCGCAATACAATGCGCATATCGAGACCTTTGGCCACCGCCCACTTATGCATATAGGGCAATATCTGAGCGCTATCCCCGCACCAACCTTCTGTGATGACCAAAATCTTTTTGATTTCCTTTGAAGGAACAACTTGAGCTATGACGCCATGTTTGTCAATTCTATTCATTCGTTGTTCATTCAAAATGCTGTAAGCCAATAAATCCGCGGATTGATTGGGCCCTGTAACCATTTCCTTGGCATGTAAATCATGCATCAAAGCCCTAAAATCAGCATAGGACAGGCCTTTGTCCCAATATTTCTCTATCTCCATTTGATTCATTTTGCAAAAATGCTATGATTTAATCTTGTAGACCAAATCATTTTATACAGAAAAAACTTGACATGATAAG
>CANGVU010000111.1 GCA_947457325.1 Flavobacteriales bacterium
CCTTGGTAAATCTACATAATCAAAAAAAACAACAAATCAAGGCTAAATATTTTTTTTTTTCACTTTTTTATTCCTTTTTTTGCCTAGTCAGTGTGAATAACCTTGACCACCTAAACAAACATTTACTACTTATTACCTAAAGATACTATGCCATCCAAAAAGGATCAATTTCAAGTTTGGAACAACTGTTTAGCCGTCATCAAAGACAACGTTAGTCCACAAGGATTTAAAACTTGGTTTGAACCTATCAAACCGGTCAAATTAGAAAACAGCGTTTTGACCATTCAAGTACCATCACAATTTTTTTATGAATGGTTAGAGGAGCATTACGTAACGCTTCTAAAAAAGATCATTAAAAAGGAATTGGGAACAGAAGGTAGATTGGAGTATTCCATTATCATGGATAACAACAATCATCCTTACACCATCAAAGTTCCAACCAGTGATCGCAAGGCTGTAAAAAATACGCCAGTGAGCATGCCTTTGGACATGAGTGAAGCGCGTATTAAAAATCCGTTTATCATTCCTGGATTGAGAAAGATTCAAGTTGACTCCAATTTGAATCCAAATTACTCTTTTGAAAATTTCATTGAAGGTGACAGCAATCGCTTAGCGCGCAGTGCTGGTTTCGCGGTGGCCAATAAGCCTGGAGGTACTGCATTCAATCCATTGTTGATCTACGGAGGAACAGGATTGGGTAAGACCCATTTGTCTCATGCCATTGGTCTTGAGATCAAAGCCAAGAATCCAGAAAAGACAGTATTGTATGTGAGTTCAGATATCTTCACCCATCAATTCATTGAAGCGGTGAAGAACAACTCCGTCAACGATTTTTCTCACTTCTATCAAATGATGGATGTGTTGATCATTGATGATGTTCAATTCTTCAGTGGTAAAGAAAAAACCCAAGATGTATTCTTCCACATCTTCAATCACTTGCACCAAACTGGCAAGCAAATCATTCTCACAAGTGACAAGCCGCCGGTTGAAATGCAAGGAATGGAGCAACGTCTATTGTCTCGTTTCAAATGGGGATTAAGTGCAGACTTGCAAGTTCCTTCATTGGAAACGCGCATTGAGATTTTGCGCAAGAAGATGTACGCTGATGGAATTGAATTGCCTGAAGACGTAGTTGAATATTTGGGCTACTCCATTACTTCCAACATTCGTGAGTTAGAAGGAGCTTTGATTTCTTTGATTGCGCAGTCTTCTTTGAACAAGAAGAACATCAACCTGGAGTTGGCGCGTCAAATGATTGACAAGTTTGTGAAGAACACAGCAAGAGAGGTGAGCATTGATTACATCCAAAAAGTGGTTTGTGATTACTTTGATTTGCCCATCGAGTTGTTGAAGAGCAAGACACGCAAACGTGAAATCGTTCAAGCAAGACAAATCGCCATGTATTTTGCTAAGAAGATGACAAAGTCTTCATTGGCGAGCATTGGTGCACATTGCGGAGGAAAGGATCATGCTACCGTTTTGCATGCTTGTCGCACCGTGAACAATTTACAAGAGACAGATAAGCATTTCAGAAAATATCTTGAAGACTTGGAAAAGAAGTTGAGCATCGCTTAATGGAGATTCCATCATTACCTAAACAAAGAAACGCAATCCAAACGGGTTGCGTTTTTTTTTAAACTTCATTTTAGAATCAGTGAATTCGCAGTATCAAAGTATAAATTAAAATTTTTGAAAGTTTAATTGGAAAACTAATTTTCAATAGACAAGGTTCAAAACTTCTTTCCTGAAAGTTCAATTATCTAAGATTAGAAATTAATTTTATTCTTGCGAAAATGTTTCAATAATTTCAACATGCCACAAAAGAAAAAAGCCTCAGCGCCAACTAAAAAGACATCCACTGTGAAAAAAACTACTATCCCGAATAACGAGAAAATGGTAAAAGGAAACAAAGAACAATTCAGGAGGTGGCTGATCATTGACAGATTGTTATCCAACAGCACTGATGGTTTTACGGTAAAGAGCATAACTAGAATGGTCAACGAACATTTAGAAGAAGACGGTATTACCAAACGAAACGGAAAACCGAAAAGTGTGAGTGAGCGAACCATTTATGACGATTTGCATGGCATTCAGGATGTCTTTTCTCAAAAAGTAGAGATTGTTCGGGAAAGAAATGAGGGCGTTACATTGGTCAAGTATGCTCATCCAACAATGTCTATATTCAATGTGAACATTACACAGGAAGAATACACGCGATTGATGTTCATCTTGAAACAGAGCAAGTCGCTGGTAGATGAGAGCATTTATAAAGAAACGGAACTATTGATTAAGCGACTTTTAAATCCATCATCATTCTCTTTGGTTAAACAAAAGGAATTGCCGATACAGTTCATTCAGACAGACTCTACAGCATTAGACGCGCGGTGGTTGAATGATTTATTGCAATGCATCACCAACAAGATATGTATAAAAATGGAGTACAACAGAAATGGTCTGAATGCGAAGCGATACCACTTGGCTCCATTGGCCTTGAAGCAACACAATGGCAAATGGTATTTGGTGGGACATGATTTGGAAAACTTTGAAAAGGATCAAAAAGTATTTCGGGTATCAAGGATTGTACAATTAATCCGCAGCTCGGAAAAATTTCCAAGCATCACCAGTTACTTCAACATCAATGAATATTTCAAATATTCGATTGGCATCCACCAAGAAGTCAATGGAAAAACCATCAATGTATCCTTACAAATTCTGGATAAATTTTGGATGCAAGAGTTGGCTTTGTTTCCGATGAATGAAACACAACGATTGACACAATTGCCTGATGAAACGATGCAATTGGATGTTGAAACCTATGATTCGAAGGAGCTGATTGATCAGTTGTTGGTATTTGGTAGAGGGGTTAAATTGATATCTCCCGAAAGTGTTCGAAAGAAATTATTGGCAAAGCTGGAAGAAATGGCGAGTAATTATGTTTAGAAGGAACAACAAAACGATTTTATAGAAGGCAAGAGATTCATCTTTTGGTGGTTATTTGTCTAACTTAACCACCATCAACCCCACAAAAAACACCCAATTCAATATCCAGACCCAAGCGCCTAGTGTTGGGCGATTGTTGGGTATATATGACAACAGCCAAGAAAACAATACACCCAACCACATCCAAGCGGCGTAATTGTTCCATGGTACATGGTTCATTTCAAACATCCAATACTCCAATTGCGGAGCTACTTGTTCTATAATTACATCAGTTAATGTCATCAACATTCCTCCTCCCAATGCCAATAACCATCTGTTGTTGAAGCCCCATGCCCAACGAAGCAAACTCAAACTGCTCCAAGTCATGATGACCCAGTTGACTCCTATGACAACCGGGATATCCCACAACTTCCAACCAAGTCCCTCCCCATATTGATAAAAGCCAAAAGGACTGCCCGTATGCACGCCTCGCCACTCGATGTAAAATCCTGCAACGATAACGGCAACGAAGAAAATCAACTTCTTCCAACTCCACTCTTCCAACAATAAAAAAATAAATGTCAAGCATAAACTCAATGCACTCATGGGAATGAACAAGGTCGGATAAAAAATCAACCCCAAGAATCCTACTCCATACAAAATTGCGATGATCCATCTGGTATTCATGGTTCAAATATAGAATCAAAGAATTTGAAACAATCAAAAAATTGGTATATATTTGCGGTATATACCAAAGAAAATGAAAATGCTATCCCTAAAATTAGATGATGTTGTTTTTGATGAGACAGAAAAGGTCATCAAGCAATTGGATATGCCCCGCAATCGGTACATCAATGAGGCATTGGCCATGTACAACCGTTATCACAAAAGAAAAAAGCTCAAGGCAAAATTGCTCATGGAAAGCCAAGCTGTTTATGCCAATAGCCTAGATGTAGCAGAAGATTTTGAAAACTTTCTAGATGAAAACATTTGATATTTGGTTGGCCAATTTAAACCCCAACAAGGGCAAGGAACCAGGAAAAGTCAGACCCGTAATCATCGTTCAATCACCGCTGCTCAATGATTTCCATCCAACGGTTGTGATCTGTCCTTTGACCTCGCAATGCATAGAAAATGTTGATGTCTTGAGGCATGATGTAAAGGAGAAGTTCTTAGAAGTAAAGTCTCAAATCTTGGTGGATCAAATTAGGGCAATCGATAAAAAGCGACTCATCGAGTATTTGGGAACGTTGAATAAAGAACAAGGGAAAGCCTTAAAAGAGAAAATCAGGATTGTCCTTGATCTTGAATAATGCACTGCGCAGCAATCTTGGCCGACTGAAGACAAAGTGGTATGCCTCCACCCGGATGTACGCTTCCACCAACAAAGTACAATCCTTTCAGACCATCTATAAAATTGTCATGGCGCATGAAAGCGGCAAAGGTTGAGTTGCTCGATGTTCCATAAAGAGAACCTGTATATGATGAGGTTCTTTCCTCAATCAATCTTGGCGTAAGAACCTCTTCTATTTCAATGTATTGCTCAACCTCATCTTTCAGTATTTGATTCAATTTCTTCAGAATCGATGATTTGGCTTTTGCGACAACTTCTGTTTCGTCGTTTCCTTCATAGCGAGGCGCATTGATCATCACGAACCAATTCTCGCCATATTCCGGTGCATCCTCTTTGACCAACTTTGAAGTGATGTTGACGTAAACCGTAACATCATCAACTACTCGTTTATCTTGAAAAATTCCTTTGAATTCTGCGTGGTAATCATCTGCGAAAAAAAGATTGTGTACATCCAGATTGGGAAACTTCTTCTTCATTCCCCAATAAAAAATAATAGCACTGGATGATCTTTCCTGTTTCAAAATCTTTTCGGGTCTAGGAAAATCCGGCAGTAATTTGTGGTAGGTAAAATGAGCATCAACGTTAGATACAACAACATCTGCTTGAATGAATTTTTTATTCACAACAACACCCTTAACTTCTTGAATACCATAATTTTTACTATTACTGTACTCTATGTTTTGTACAGGCGTATTCAGGTTTACGTCTACCCCACTCTTCTCCAATAAATATCCCAAAGATTGTGTGATTTGATGCATCCCATGTTTGGGCAAAAAAGCACCGATGCCATGTTCCAAATGAGGAATCATGCTCATCATCGCTGGAGTCTGATAAGGGTTGCTGCCATTATAAGTGGCATATCGATTCATGAGTTGAACGGTCTTTGTATTCTTGAATCTCCGTTGATTGTATTGATGCAACGATCCTCTCAAGGGCAACATTGGAATGGCCAATAACGCCTTCCAAAATCTTTTGGTTCGCCAAGGCAATCTTTTGAGACTGGCTTCTAAGAAAACGGGTCGTGTTGTATTATAAACCCAAGCTGCCTTTTCAAAATATTCTTTTACAACGGTTGGGGTTTCTCCCAAAACATCGGATAATTCATGAGCGTATTGATTAGAATTCGCACATGCTTTTAAGAATGTACCATCGGACCAGAAATAATGGGCTACAGGATCCAAACGGTGAATGGGAAAA
>CANGVU010000112.1 GCA_947457325.1 Flavobacteriales bacterium
AGACCACGATGGATGATTGAGGTCACTGTTTATTTTCTTTTGACAGAGAACAATTGAGCAGGCTTGTGCAAAACACCGCTTTGCTTTTCTTCCAAAGGTTCTACTGTATTGGTTCGTAAAATATTTTTTCTGAAATTTCTCTTGTCCAATTTTTTATCCAAGATGATCTCATACAATTTCTGCAGTTGAGAGAGGGTGAATTTTTCTGGTAATAATTCAAATCCAATATGGTCAGCCATCAATTCATGACGCAACACCTTGAGCGCTTCAGCCACAATCTCGTTGTGATCAAAAGCCAAGTTGGGAATCTTGTACACGTCTACCCATTGCGCCTTCTTGGCAAAGGAGGCAGCTTGTGGATTGAAATCGTCCATCTTCACCAAAGAGTAGTAACCTACCGTAATAACCCTTCTTTCAGGATGGGTTCTAAAGCTCCGCAACCAATCGCGGTCTTTTAAACCACTTACTCGATTAGGGTCACCAAAGGAGTGAAACTGTTTCAGGTAGATGCCCTGAAGGCTCGTTAATTCGTTCAGGATGCGCTGCGCAGCTTCATTAAGCCCTTCGTCCTCTTGAACCAAATCACCAGGCACTGCTTTTTGAGGTTTGATGGTTTTCCCATCGGGTTGCTTCTGTTCTATGAGAAGTACTTTTAATTCATCTTCATCAAATCCAAAGACAACGCAGTCAACCGATACATCCATTTTATTTGAGGGTTTTTGTGGTAGTTTGTTGCGAAAATACGGGATGTTGAAAAATAGTTAGTGTAAAAAATACACTAACTTGAAATTTTGTTATATTTGCGATAATGAATAACAATGGCATAAAGCGAATCGGCGTGCTCACCAGTGGTGGTGACGCACCTGGAATGAACGCTGCAATACGTGCGGTGGTTAGGGCGTGTGTATTTCACAACATCGAAGTGGATGGTATTTTTCAAGGATACACAGGATTGATTGCAGGCGATTTTAAGCGATTGAATGAACGTTCTGTAGCCCGTATTTTGGGCAGGGGAGGTACCATTCTAAAAAGTTCGCGCAGCAAAGAATTTTATGAAGCTGAAGGAAGAGCCAAAGCAGCAGAACAACTGAAGAAGCATGGTGTTGATGCATTGATTGCCATAGGAGGAAACGGTACTTTCACTGGTGCTCATTTGTTGTACCAAGAACATGGAATTCCAGTTATGGGTATTCCTGGTTCCATTGACAATGATTTGTTTGGCACAGATCATTGCATAGGCTTTGATACAGCAACCAATACCGTTGTGGATGCTGTAGACCGAATCAGAGATACAGCAACTTCTCACAACCGTTTGTTTTTTGTTGAGGTGATGGGGCGCAACAGCGGCTTCATTGCATTAAAGGCTGGAATTGCAGCGGGTGCCATAGCCATCATTCTGCCAGAAGATGAAATGAGCGTGGATGAGTTGGTTGATACATTGAAAGCCAGCGAGGAGAGCGGCAAGTCGAGCAGTATCGTTATTGTTGCAGAAGGCAGCAAGAGTGGTGGAGCTTATGAATTGGCCAAAAAGGTTACCGAGAAATACGCGGAGTATGAGACGCGCGTATCAGTCTTAGGACACTTGCAGCGAGGCGGTGCACCCAGTTGTTATGACAGGGTAATATCAAGCCGTATGGGTGTAGCTGCTGTTGAGGGAATTTTACAAGGTAGAAAAGACGTGATGGTAGGTCTTGTCAATGATCAAGAATCCTACACATCTCTAGAAGAAAGTATCACGAGGAGAAATATGCCTAATCGTGATGAGTTGCGCATTGCCCGCATTCTTTCGATTTAAATAATAACGGAACAATTGTTCCAAAAAACAAAATTAAAAAATGAAAAGAATTGCAATCAATGGCTTCGGGCGCATCGGAAGAATGTGTTTCAGAAGCATCATAGAAAAAGAAGGGCTAGATGTCGTTGCCATTAACGATTTGACGGATGTGAAAACATTGGCTCACTTGTTAAAGTATGACAGTATTCACGGAAGAGTAAAGGCTGATGTTGCAGCTGATGGCAACTTTTTGGTTGTGAATGGAAAGCGCATTGAAGTTATTGCGCAGAAAGATCCATCGCAATTGCCATGGGCAGCAATGAATGTAGATGTTGTCATTGAGTCTACAGGGATTTTCACAGACAAAGAAGGAGCGCACAAGCACATTGCTGCAGGTGCCAAGAAAGTTGTGATCTCTGCTCCTGCTTCAGGCGGAATCAAGACCATTGTTTTGGGAGTGAATGACGGAGATATAACTGCTGAAGATGTGGTTTTGTCCAATGCTTCTTGTACTACCAATTGTTTGGCTCCTATGGCCAAGGTATTGAATGACACCTTTGGAATTGAAAAAGGATACATCACCACAGTCCACGCATACACTGCTGATCAACGTTTACAAGATGCACCACACAAGGATTTGAGAAGAGCCAGAGCCGCGGCGTTGAGCATGGTGCCAACATCCACAGGAGCTGCCAAGGCAGTGGGTGAGGTACTTCCTGAATTGAAAGGGCTATTGGATGGTGTTGCGGTTCGCGTACCCACACCAGATGGATCATTGACGGATTTGGTGGTTATTTTGAAAAGAAACGTAACCAAAGACGAAGTCAATGCAGCCATTAAAAAAGCTGCTGAGAACGAGATGAAAGGCATCATTGAATATTGCACAGACCCAATCGTTTCCATTGATATTGTCGGTAACAGACATTCTTGTATTTTCGATGCTGACTTGACCTCTGCCAATGGAAATTTGGTTAAGGTGATGGGTTGGTATGACAATGAGGCGGGCTATTCAGAAAGGGTAGTCGAATTGGTTACGAAGTGGTAAATTTGAAAGGATTTTGAATAATTAAATAAAAGGACAACAGTCAATTGAACAGCAATCGGCTGTTGTCCATTAAAACAAAACATGAAACGATGATTTTAATTGCAGACAGCGGATCCACTAAATGTGATTGGGCCCTGATTGACAAGCAAGGCAAGCGCTTGGGAAATTTTGAAACCATGGGATTGAATCCATATTTCCATGATGAGACTGTTGTAGAGTCTTCCATCCGTGGGAATGCGCCTTTGGCGCTTTATGCAGACAAAGTGAAGCATATTTTCTTTTATGGAGCAGGAAGCAGCACAGATGTGATGTGTGCCATCATTGAAAATGGTTTGAAAAAAGTGTTTACCAATGCTGAAATTGTGGTGGACCATGATTTGGTAGGATGTGCTTATGCAACCTATGATGGGGAAGATTGTATTTCTTGTATTTTGGGAACAGGCTCCAATAGCTGTTCTTTTGATGGAAAAGAAATTCATGAAGAGGTTCCTTCATTGGCTTTCATTCTAGGAGATGAAGCATCTGGAAGTTACTTTGGTAAAATTTTGCTTCGCGAATACTTCTATCGCAAGTTGCCAGCAGATTTGAAGGAAGCTTTTGAAGCTACATTTTCCATCTCAAAAGATGAGTTCATATCACGTGTATACCGTGAACCCAATGCCAATGTTTTCTTGGCCAGCTTTACGCGTTTCATTGGCGAGCATGCTCACCATCCCCATGTAATCAATTGGGTGGTTCGTGGCATGAGGGAGTTCATTGACATTCATGTTAAGTGCTTTGCCAATTGGGAAACTGCTCCTGTACATTTTGTCGGTTCGATCTCCCATTATTTTAAACATTGTTTGGAAATTGCAGCGCAACAAGAGGGCATTCGATTGGGCAGGGTAATCAAAAAGCCCATTGATGGGTTGGTGGATTATCACGTCAAGTATGTATTTGCTAACGCGATTTCTTGATGCATGTTACAAGCCTGTTTGTTTGATCTAGACGGCGTGCTGGTGGATACCGCACGCCATCATTTTACAGCTTGGCAACGATTGGCCCAAGAACGCATCGGGGTGACTTTTACCCATCATGACAATGAACAATTGAAAGGACTTTCTCGTTTGGAGAGTCTCAATTATATCTTGTCCAAGACCGACCAATCCTTTTCAGATGAAGCGATGCAGGAGATGATGCATGTGAAGAATGATTGGTATTTGGAATTGGTCGCGCAACTTACGCCAGAAGAAGCTTTGCCAGGGGCAACGGCTCTGCTGCATTCATTGAAAGCCTCTGGTATCAAGACAGGTTTGGGTTCAGCATCCAAAAACGCTCCTCTTATTATAGAGAAATTGGGAATTGCTCATTTATTAGATGTTGTCATTGACGGCAACGTGGTCTCCAAGTCAAAGCCAGATCCAGAAGTTTTTATTCGTGGTGCGGAAGCATTGAATGTTTCACCTTCAGCAACCATTGTTTTTGAAGATGCCGTCAGCGGAGTAGATGCAGCAAGGGCTGGAGGATTTTCCTGCGTAGGAATAGGTCTTCCAGAAGATTTGAAACAAGCAGATTTTGTAGTTCCTGATTTGTCATTTATTACCATTGAGTTATTGAACCAAAAATTTTTCAGTCATTAATACAGTATTTGTATGATTCAGTATTTGAAAACAGATCCATGGAAGATTATCGAGAAGGGATTTGATGCTAGATATCACCAAAGTTCAGAAAGTATATTTAGTCTTGGAAACGGTAAATTTGGCCAACGTGCCAATCATGAAGAACTTTACAGCGGAACGCATTTAAAAGGCTCTTATGTTGCTGGCGTTTATTATCCGGACAAGACGCGCGTGGGTTGGTGGAAAAATGGATATCCAGAGTATTTTGCAAAAGTCTTGAATGCTACTGCTTGGCATGGTGTTCGTGTTTTGGCGAATGGAGAAGAGTTGGACTTGGCAACCGTAAGAGTCTCTGATTTCACGCGTGAATTGGACATGAAACGCAGTGTATTGACTCGATCTTTCATCGCTCATTTTTCCAATGGTACTGATTGTCGTTTTTCTTTCCAGCGTTTTATCAGTATGGCTGATGAAAGCATTGCTGCCATCGAAATCAAAGTTGAAGCTTTGAGCAATGAAGTGAACCTTGAGATCATTTCATCCATTGATGGCAATGTCAAGAACCACGATGCCAATTATGATGAAATTTTTTGGGATTCTATTTCATCCTCGGTTGAAAAGGGTAAGGGGTATGTTGCATCAAAAACCAAAAAGACAGGATTTGATTTGTCGGTTGCGATGACCCATCATACAGAGGGTCTTGCTTGGATTAAAGATGAGCAACAAACTTCTTTTGTGTCATCAACTTTTCAAGGTCAATTGAACTTACACGAAACGGCAACGCTGCATAAATTCATTGGTTTGGAGAATTCATTGTATGCCAGTGATGTCATCGAACAATCGCAAGCTCATTGTCTTCGCGCTCAACAGTCGGGCTATGCCACATTGTTGGAGAACCATACTGCAGCTTGGGCCAATATATGGGAGATGGCGGACATTGTCATTGAAGGCAACGACGAAGCACAGCAAGGAATTCGCTTCAACATTTTCCACTTGAATCAAACCTATACAGGAACCGATGC
>CANGVU010000113.1 GCA_947457325.1 Flavobacteriales bacterium
CGAAACCGCGATGGCCGTTAGCCAAATTTTCATTTTAGTCATTTTATTTATTGTTGGTTAATGATTTCCAAGTTGATGTTTTGATTTGCTCGTCGAGCCAAGCAGAAAGGTCCTTATATCCATTGGGATATTGGTACCTGCATTTTACTGTTTTTAAATTATCCCCCTTGGTGTACCCGATATACATCGAAGGCAAATCGGTCACAGCTGGGTTGTCGAAACTTTTGGGTGCATTGTAAATGTCCAATTCGCGCATTTTACGATCAATCACCTCCAATTGCTCCGCATTCCAATTGGCGGATTGCGTTCCTTCTAAAAGAGTATTCTTGACTCCAGTAAAAAACACTTCACCATCCATCTTCACAACCAAAGTAAAAACAGGACAAACGCCAAAGCAGGGTGTCTTTTTATACAACAGCAAGGTGTCGTGCAAGTCTGAGGATGGTATCAAATAACGGTCTTCCAAAACCGACGATGGTGCCACATAATTGTCCATGGATTTGGGAGTATGTTCCCCTTCATTTCGTGGTAATCGTCCGCTTCTCAGACATCCTGTGCAAGCTGCCAATAAGATGAAATTCAATAAAAAAAGAGAGGCGTTTCTCATCACTTTAATTTCTTCTTTTGATCTTCCAACTTTTTCTTCTGTGCATTTTGCATCTCCTCCAAGCGTTGTTGGAAGCTGGATTTTTTCACTGGTTTCTTCTTATTGTCATCGATGGTCGCGCGGATGCTCTCTTCATCAATGAAATATTTTTTAATGGCCCACATTTGACCGATGGACATCATGTTGGCAGCGAAATAATACATAGTCAAACCAGAAGGCATGCTGTTGAAGAAGAAGAGCATCATGAAGGTGAAGATGTTCATCATCACATTCATGTTGGGCATTCCTGGTTGCGTCATGGCTGGCTGAGAACTCATGTTCATCTTGGTGTACAAGAATGTTGATGCCGTCATCAACAAGGTAAACAAACTCACATGCGCACCGTAGAATGGAATGTCGAAAGGAAGGTTGAGAATGCTGTCATATGCAGCCAAATCCTCAGCCCATAAAAAGCTCTTGCCGCGCAAAACAATTTCCGCAGGGAAAAAGCGGAACATGGCATAGAGTACAGGCATTTGAATCAAGACAGGAATACAACCAGCAAATGGACTTACTCCCAATTGCTTGTACAAGGCCATCTGCGCCTGTTGTTTCTCCATGGGGTCTTTGTTCTCAAATTTTTTGTTGAGCTCATCCAATTCAGGCTTGATGGAGCGCATCTTAGCGCCGTTCAATAAGTTCTTCCAAGTGATGGGGAACAGGACCATTTTGATGATCAATGTGACAATCAAAATGATGATTCCAAAACTGCCAATCCAAGAGGACAAGAACCAAAACAAAGGACGAACCGCATATTTGTTTACCCAGCCAATGATGCCCCATCCATAATCAATGATGCGGTCAAATTCAGCGACATTGGTCGCATCCAAAAGTCCTTGCTCATTGGGACCAAAGAAAAATTGCAACTGTGCTTGTCCACTGCTCAAGTCCACTGGCAGCTGTGCATTGAAAATTTTGGTGTGAATGGTGTCATTTTCAGGTGTCATAACGCGCAACAATGCGTTTTCTCCAAAACCATTATTGGAAATGACAGCAGCACTGAAGTAATTTTGTTTGAAGGCTACCCAGTTGATTTTCTCTTCTATCACTTTCTCATCTCCGGCAGTCTCACTCAAGTAGTCGCGGTCTTTGCCCATTGGGGTGAAGAAGATAGAACTCCTACTTCTTTCACTTTGAATACCCTTTTCATTGTGCATGCCCGCTGTTTGCCAATGCAATTGAAACGTTCCTGGTGCATTGTCCCAGGTATTATCCAGGTTGGTTTTTTTTACATCGCATTGAACCATGTGAGAACCTTTGGCCAAGGAATAAGATACAGAAAATTGCTTTCCTGTGCTGTCAGCCAATGTCAAGATCAATGATTGATTCCCTTCATTGTCTGATACAACTTCATTGGCTTTAAAGACAAAACGCCAAGATCCCTGTTCACCCTTCTGTTTGTCTTTCCAAATCCAATTCATTTGGTTTTGAGCTGAATCAAACAATTGAATGTCTTTTTTACCCCAATAGGTTTTGTACTCCTCTGATTTCAAGGAAACATTATGAATACTGGCCCCTTTGTGGTTGATAACTACTTTGATTTTGTCATTTTCCAAAACGGATTGACCTGGGTTGGCCAATACTTGAGCCCCAAATACGCCATACTTGTCTGTGGCATATGTAGGTAAAAGGCGGGGTGTGGCTTGAGCATTGGTGCTAGTGGCAATGTTAGTTTTGGGAGCAACAGCTTGGGCTGCCTTAGGCTGATTGGCCGCAGCCAATGCTTGTTGTTCAGCCTCTTCTTGGGCTGTTTTGGCATTGTACCATGAAACACCAAAAGCCAAGGCCAACATAAGGACCAGACCAATGATGGAGTTTTTATTGAATTCCATTTAATCTTTTAAAATATGAATAGTGCGCAAAAGTCGTAATCTTCTAGCCTTTGAACAACTTTTTTAATCAACTTTGTCATCTCAATGCAAAACATTTCTTCGAGAGACATTTTTATTCGGCTACTGGCCTCAAGCTTGGTGGTTGTACTTTTGTTTGTATTGTCTCTGCTCTATGGCTCTGCGGGGTGGTCTTGGGAGTTAGAGAACTGGTCATCGGCTATATTTTGGGAGTTGAGATTGCCACGTGGCCTGATGGCCTTATTGTCAGGTGCTGGCCTTGCCTTGGCTGGTTATTGGCTGCAGTTGCTATTTAAGAATCCCCTCGCTAGTCCTTCTGTATTGGGAGTGACCAATGGGGCTTCTTTGGGTGTTGCTTTTGTTACCATGGCCGCACAAAATATCTGGGGATATAATTTCCCTGAACTTACACTGCTGGCGGCTTTTGCAGGAGCTATGGCCGTTTTATTGATTTTAGCGGTGGTTCGCATCAGGTTGAACAATTTAACTTCATTGCTCATCTTTGGGGTGATGCTGGGGCACTTGGCCGGTGCATTGGAGACTATTTTTCAGCGGGCGGCCGCCAGAAATGATTTGCCCAATTTGATTTATTGGTCCATGGGGAGTTTTTCCAAGGTCACGATGCTGCACGTTCTTTGGATTGCAACGTCTTTGGTTATTGTCATTTTTATTGTTGTCAGAAATCACCGGTCAATTGATATTTTTTCATTGGGTGAGCACATCGCAGTTTCGATGTCTATAACACCGAGTAAGGTATCCAATGTGTTGATTTTTTGCTCTGGTTTGTTGACAGCTGTAATTACTGCTTTCTGTGGTCCTATTGCGTTTATTGGGTTGGCCGCCCCTCATTTGGCCAAATTGTGGTGGCCATACCGCACGCAATTAAAGTTGATTCCTGCCGTTGCAATCACAGGGATGGTCATTGCCTTGTTTTGTGATGTACTTGCCCGTTTCATGGATTTGCCCATCAATGCCATTACATCCTTGATTGGCGCGCCTTGGGTCATGTGGTGGTTGTATCAAAATAAAACACAACGTCATGGATAAAGTCATCGAGATACCAGCCATTCATCGCAGTGCTTTTGAGGGAGCCATGGAATTTTCGGGCGTGACGATTCAGCTCGGAGCGTCGGTGGCCATTGCAGGGCGCAATGGTGCGGGAAAATCAGTTCTGCTCAAAGCTCTGCTTCAAAAGATGAAAGGTAATGTTGGGTGGGTGAGCAATTACCGTGAACCTTTTTTAGACATGCGGGTACAGGAAGTCATTGAAATCGCACAAATGAATCGTTCCGATGAAATGACAGAAAATGTCCTGAGAACTTTTTCTCTGAATGCAATCCGTTATCATGGCATCAATGTGCTCAGTGATGGGGAGTTTATGCGGTTGATGTTGGCAAGGGTGACTGCACAAGATCCAAAAGTATTTTTGATGGATGAACCAGATGCCCATTTGGATTTTTACTACAAACAAGAATTGAAATCCATTGTTCAGGAGTGGCAGAAGAGAGGCAAGGTTGTTATTTATTCAACCCATGATGAACAATGGGTGAATAAGGCCAATCATTTGTGGTGGGTAGAGAATGGGAAGGTTACTTTTAAAGATGCGGCGCAATTTGAATTCCAAAAAATTGGTAATAGATAAAAACAACGGATACGAACAACTATTTTAGAAAAATGAAAAGATTAATGATGAGTATCTCCTTGGTCGCTTTGACGGCGTATTCTTGGGGACAAAAGAGTGAGAAAACCATCGCAGCCAAAATTGAAGAAGTGGTTGTGTTTACGGCAGGTGCGCAAATAACACATATCGGACAAGTTTCTTTAAAGGCAGGTGAAAACATCATCAGGATCAAAGGTCTTCCTGCTAGCTTGGACCCTCAGTCGATTCAAGTGAAAGGCAACAATGCCTACACCATTATGTCTACCAAGCATCAAATTGTTTACGGTGATGAGTTGATGTCTCCCAAAGTAAAAGAATTGAGAGACAGCCTAGAAGAGATGCAATTCAAATTGTCTGAAATTCAGATGCAGCGCGATAATCTTCATCAAGAAAGAGCACTGTTAACCAACAATTACTCCATTAAGGGAGCCAATTCTGTGATTACAGCTGAGGACATCATTGAAGTAGCTGATATGTTGAAGGAACGTCTCAAAGTTATCGGATACAAAGGGATAGAGCTGAATTCAAAAGAATCAAAGATTCAAGAAACCATAGCAGCCATTCAGAATCGCTTGGCTGTATTGCAGTCCAATTCAAGCAACAATCCCAGTGTGATTGATTTGGTTTTGTTGACCAAGAGTGAAATTCGCGCAGACGTGAAGTTTCAATATTTTGTTGCCAATGCAGGTTGGGTACCCAGTTATGATCTCCGAGCAGATGATGTGAGCTCTCCAATTGACTTTTCTTACAAAGCGCGTGTTTATCAAAGTACAGGCATGGACTGGGAAGATGTAAAGTTGACGATTTCTACCGGAAATCCATCCGTGAGCGGTCAGCTACCGGTCTTGAATCCATGGTGGTTAAACATGTATGATCCAGCGGCAATTGCCTACAAAACAGGGAGAAAGATGAAAGCGGATGCTTATGCACCGTCAGCAGCACCTGCAATGCAACGAGAAATGTCCTTAGAGGATAGCAATGGAGCTGCTTACAACGAATTCAGAACAAGTGCCAGTTATACCCAAGTGAACAATAATGCAGTGAATACTGAATTTTCAATCTCTATTCCCTACGATATTCCATCGGACAATGATGGGGTAGAAGTGGTGATGCAACACGATGCTGTTAAAGCGGATTATCGTTACGTAGCAGTACCCAAGCAAGATCCAAGTGCCTATTTGATGGCTTTCATGACCAATTGGGCGCAGTATGGTTTGTTACCAGGTGAAAGCAATATTTATTTTAGAGGAACTTTCG
>CANGVU010000114.1 GCA_947457325.1 Flavobacteriales bacterium
CAAAAAGGTGATGCCTTTGAGATGCTGACCAAGCTATATTTCAAACTATCTCCGAAATACAGCTTTTATGATGAAGTATGGATGCTTACCGATGTCCCAAACAGTGTTCTTGATGAATTAGGTATACCGAGTCATGATTTAGGAATAGATCTAATTGCAAAGACGGGAAAGGAATATCACGCCATTCAATGTAAATATCACTCCGATAAAAATCAGTCTGTCACTTTCAAAGAAGTCTCCACATTTATCTCACTTCTGGAGAGCAACAAAAAATTCACCCAAGGTTATATCTGTTCAACCGCCGATTTAACTTCGAGGAATTACAATAAGCTAAACACAAAACCCATCAACTTAATTCTTTCCGACTCTTGGCAAGAGTTAGGAAAAGATTTTTTTGAAAATGCGCGACAATTCCTTTCGAAAAAGAAAGTTTCGTTAGTGTCTTTTAAACCAAGAGACCATCAGAAAAAAGCTCTTTCAGATGCTGTTGAATATTTCCGTCAAGAGTATAATACAAGAGGTAAGTTAATATTCCCTTGCGGTGCGGGAAAGAGCTTAACCGGATTCTGGATGATTCAAGAATTGAAATCAAAATCAACTTTGATAGCAGTTCCAAGTTTGTCGTTGGTAAAACAAACACTAGATGTTTACCTCCGAGAAATTGTTGCGCAAAAAAGAAAAATAAAATGGTTGTGTATATGCTCAGATGAAGGGATTGGGCAAGGCGATGATGTCGTTTTTTATACTGAGAATTTAGGTGTTCCTTGCCAAACAGATCCCGATTACATAGAGCAATGGCTCAAGACAAACAAGAAAGAGGAAATTATCGTATTTACCACTTACCAAAGTGGAAGGCTTATAGCGGACATCAGTAAGAAACTCGACTACTCTTTCGATTTAGGCATTTTCGATGAGGCGCATAAAACAGTTGGCTCGGACAAAAAACTTTTCTCTTATCTTCTTTTCGAAGAGAATATTACCATAGCGAAAAGAATCTTTATGACTGCCACCGAACGATTCTATCGTGGGACTAAAGACGATATTATCTCCATGGATAATTACGAAATCTACGGAGATACTTTCACGCAAATGAGCTTCAAAGAAGCCATTGATTTGGGTTTGCTAACAGACTATAAGGTGATTACCATTGATGTTAAAAAATCTGAGATTGCTGAGTTCATTAAAGAAAATAATCTTGTTCAATTGAATGAGAAATGGGGGAAGGAAACGGAAGCTCGTTCATTGGCTTCTATGCTCGCCTTGAGAAAGGCTATGAAGAAGTTTCCGATTAAAAATGCGGTTTCTTTTCACTCGTCTATTGACAAAGCCATTCGAAACAAAGAACTTCAGAATTACATTACAGACACATACCACTACGACCCCATTGAGTCTTATACGGTATCTGGAAAACTACCGACTTCCAAACGAAATGTTATTGTGCAGGAGTTTGCAAGATCACCCAAATCGTTAATCACGAACGCTCGTTGTTTAACGGAAGGAGTCGATGTTCCGAACATTGATTGTATTGTATTCTCAGACCCAAGAAAAAGCAAAGTAGATATTGTACAGGCCTTGGGAAGAGCGCTTCGCAAGAAGGAAGGAAAAGATTGGGGCTATGTTGTATTGCCAGTTATCTATGATGAAGAAACGCAAGAAATTGACAACGAAAACTTCGAAGAGATTCTTTCCATTGTCAGAGGATTAGCCTCGAACGACGAACGAATCGTTGAGTATTTCAAAGAAAAAAATGACCCGAAAGGCTCAAAGAAAAAATCTACCGGTCAATTCCATTTGGAAATGTTTTCTGAATATTTAGATGAAGCCGAATTATCGAATCAACTGGAAATTCGATTATGGGAGAAGTTATCGAATTTTATATGGTTACCTCTTGAAGATGCGAAAAACGAAATACAAAGAATGGGGATAAAAACTATCCATGAATGGCAAAGAGCATGTAAAAAAGGTATCATACCATTGGATATACCGAGGAGACCCGATAGTTATTACAAAGAAAAAGGCTGGATAAACTGGGGAGATTGGTTCGGAACTGGAAGAGGTAAAAAAGATTACTTTGATTTTAAGAGCGCGAAAGAATTGGCTCAAAAACTTGGTGTCAAGTCTAAAAATGAATGGTTTACTAACTATTCTTCTGGAAAAATAACTTCCGAATTACCTAAGTACCCTGACCAAATATATGAGAAAAATGGATGGACAAATTGGGGCGACTTTTTGGGAACAGGCCGAATAGCAGATCATTTAAAAGAGTATCTGCCTTTTGAAATTGCCAGATCATATGTGCAAAAACAGAAATTGCAAAACGCAAAAGAATGGAAGTCATTTTGTAATTCCGTTGATTTTCCTCCGAACATACCAAAAACGCCTCATAATACATACAAAAACTCGGGTTGGAAAGGTATGCATGATTGGCTCGGAACCAATGAGAAATCAAGGTTTTATAAAGACCGTGGAATACTTTCTTTTGACGAAGCAAGAGATTTCGTAAGATCTCAAAAGCTATTAAATTGGACAGAATGGAGGCTATTCACAAAATCAGAAAATATACCTAATAATGTGCCAAAAAACCCAGAAAAAATATACAAGAACTCAGGTTGGATTAATTGGGGAGATTGGTTAGGCACAAGCAAAATATCTAATCACAAGAGATCCTTTCTAAGTTTTGAAGAAGCAAAAGTTGAAGTGAAAAAACTAAACTTTAAATCTAGCACTGGATGGAGAGAATTCGTTTCAAAAAACCCAGATCTCAAACTACCTGCACTCCCTTACAAAGTATACAAAAATAGCGGATGGAAGAGTTGGGGAGATTTTTTAGGCACCGGAAATGTTGCTCTTAAGGATAAAAAATTTCTAGAATTTGAAGAGATGCGAGCCTTTGTGCTAAATCTAGGACTGAAAAATGAATTAGAGTGGCGCGCATGGAAACGAGTTAATGATTTACCCAATAATATTCCTGGCAATCCTGATAGAATATACAAAGACAAAGGATGGAAAGGTTGGGCGTATTTTTTTGGTCGTTGACCTCAAATCTTTAATCATACGGGGGATGTCTAAAAACAGATATAAAAACAGAGAACGAGAACTCGAATTCTTTTTACATTTCATCAAGGCTGGAGAAATGCCTGGTATATCATGGCATCATTTAACTGATGATCCTCCTGATTTTATTTTAATAGATAAAAATGATAATGTCATCGGTTTAGAAATAAGAGAATTACATGCAACTGAAAATCAAAAAGAAACTGAGGAGCATTTCAAAACTATCATCAAAAATGCTGAAATTGAATTCGCTAAATTGAGTGATGAAAAAATCTGCGTTTCGTTTCAATTCAATCAACGGATTCTGTGCTCAAAATTAGAAACTCAAAAGTTAGGAATTGTTATAGCTGAATGGATATTTGGACATTTGGATAAATACCTTCAACTCACCAGTCACTCCCTTCCATTTATATATCCAATTGAAGAAATCCCAGCCATTAGTGAAATAAAACTAATAAAGTGCGATAGCTGTTGTAAAGACGGATGGAAATATGACCGCGGACTAGTAATCGGATTAGAATGCCAACTAGATATTCTCTCAACTGCCATTGGCGAAAAGGCAAACCAAGTTTCTGAATGGAATTCAAAATTCCTTTATCATGAAAAATGGTTATTATTGGTTGAAACCGGTGAAACGAGTAGTGTTCTCAGCTCATTTCCATCAGAACAAATAGATTGGTCCAAGTACAATCATTTTGACAAAATCCATATTTTCGATGTCTTTTCTGGTTCTGTCTATACCTGAAACAGAAACTACGGGACTTCAATTAATCCTTAATACATCTCAATGCAAATCCCCAAATCTTAAGGTGTTCATTTTTTCCAAGAATATCTGTTTCGAACAATAAGTCTCTTCCTAATCCAAAATTGTTCGTTGTTGTTGAGGTCCATAAATAGGCCGAAATATTAATCTCATCAAAATAAGAGCCCATAAAATATTGTCCTGATGGAATAATGGATAATCCAGATACATTCGTTGCGCTATTCGGCACCGGCCATAATTCTGCAGACATAAGATCATTTCCACAAAAACAATCAGACTGCCCTGTTGTTCCTGGCTCGAAAACTACCTGCATGTAATCCCATTCGCAACTACTCGGCACATGCCATCCGGTTGGGCAAACACCTCGTGTATCCACCGTTGTATACCAGTTGTAAAGTTTACCATAAATGGCATCATTACTAGGGTTGTTGTCATAAATGGCATAAGCGCCTGATGTCGTATTGATCCAATCCGTATTGGTTAATCCTGTTGATATTAGATCGCCATTGCTATATTTGTCCGTCGCTAAATTCTCCGCAAACCAGCATTGTCCGCCAATCTCCACCAAACTGTAATACCGATCATAATACAACAAACTGTCCTGTCCTCCGCAGCCTGTAACCGAAATATATTCGCTCTGACAGGTTGTGTTTCCGGGCAATAACGCAGAACCATAATTACTCATGCTCACCGGATTCGCCGCACTCACCCCCGGTACAATGCTCACCTGACCTCCAATAAACAAACTATCACCCGTTAAACTTACCCTAACACTCACATCCTCCGCATACAACGCATACGGCACACTCAACATCTGCTGCGTTCCCAAATCCGTTGTACCCATCATCACCTGCAAAAACTTGGCACCACTGCCCCAATTGATATTCGCAAAGTTGCCTTGTGAGACAACCCCATTGCCCACCACACACGACACCAATCCTTGGGCGTTGCTGGTTAAGGCATGGCTTTCTTGGTAAACAACTGTTCCTGTCGCTGAACCATCATGGATCATGAATGTCAAATTCACCGCACTACTCGCCATTACACTGCCATCCACATTGCGCATCACCGCTTGGTAGGGGATGCCTAATGGAGACTGGGAATGGAGGGGTGATGTGATGAGGAAACTGGTGACCAGCATGACCAAACTTTGGAGGAAATATTTTTTCATGTTCTTGATTTATAGTTAAAAATAGTAAAAACAGAAGGGAAATGAAATTGAGAATGGCTGATTTGAATTGACTTTATATTGGAAGATACGTAGGAACATAATCGTAATAGAATTAACTTGATGTGTACATCTCAGCTCCATCTCGAACGCATTGAGACTCAGAAAATCCAAGTGATGGGAACAGTGAAGCTTAATAGAAAACTAGCTCAAAAGCAATACCCATTGAGACCACAATACTGTATATTCAATACAACAAATTCTTACAATTACCTTGGAACACAAAGATTTCTTTACGGAAATTTAGCACAATCGCTTCAACGCTATACTAGTCCTTTATGCATCTAACACTGTATCCATCTGTCTCTGGACGAGAGTCCCAATGAACTTTTGAATCACTTGAAATTAG
>CANGVU010000115.1 GCA_947457325.1 Flavobacteriales bacterium
CAAAGAGTTAATGACCACCCAACCTTCTGCCTCCGTTTGGCTATCCTTCCAATGAAAAACAATTTCTGCTTGCTTGTTTTCGTATGCTTTTAATTTTTCAATCATCATCATGGCGTAAAGATAATCGTTGAAACCACTATATTTGAAAGACGAACGAGAGAATATGGACGCAATTAAAAAAAACATACCCCAGCTGCTTATAGGTTTGAGCGTAATCATAACGGCTTATGTCTTGGGTAATGCCATTCAAAACCGCAATCGACATGAGGATGCCATTGCAGTTACTGGTAAGGCTGAAAAGACATTTACTTCTGATTTGATTGTTTGGAGAGGTCAATATTCTCGTTATGCACCATCATTAAAAGAGGCTTATGACATGTTGAATGCGGATTCAAAATTGCTCAATGACTATCTAAGTTCTAAGGGAATGAAAAAGGAGGATTTGGTTTTCTCCGCTGTTGAAATTGAAAAAGTGTACAGAACAGAAACCGACAAGGATGGGAACTCAACTTCTTATTTTAATGGATACAATCTGTCTCAGGAAGTCAAAATAGAATCCAAAGAGGTGAACAAAGTAGAGGCGCTGTCACGTGAAGTTACGGAATTGATCAACAAGGGCCTTGAATTGAATTCAATGCGCCCTGAATATTATTACACACAATTGGCTGCGCTGAAAATAGAGATGATTGCAGAAGCCACCAAAGATGCTACACTGCGTGCCCAAAAAATAGCGGAGGAATCCGGTTGTTCGTTGGGTATACTTAAAAATGGGGATATGGGGGTGTTTCAAATTGTTGCTCCCAATTCTTCAGAAGATGAATATTCGTGGGGCGGTTCGTTTAATACAAGTTCCAAGGAGAAGTCAGCTAGCATTACCATGTCTTTGCGTTTCAGTGTAGAGGATTGATGTTATTTGATGCATTAAGATTTTTTCGTGCCGTCACTTTTAAGAAGTGTTGGAATGCTTTTATGGTTTATAAGGGTTTCTATCAAAGAAATCCCCATCATCCAGGACTTCCTATGAGCCTGAGTGTTGAGCCTACAACGGCCTGCAATCTAGGGTGTCCAGAGTGTCCTTCTGGACTGAAAGTGTTTTCAAGACCAACTGGAAATCTGAAATTGGAAGAATTCAAATCATGGTTAACGGAGTGGAAAGAATTTGTTTTTCATATCAACTTTTATTTTCAAGGTGAGCCGTTTATTCATCCGCAATTGATTCAGATGATTCAATTGGCCCATCAAAAGAGAATCTACACAGCTGTGTCCACCAATGCCCATTTTATGAATCAAAAAATGGTGACAGACATTATTGATAGCGGATTGGATCGAATTATCATCAGTTTGGATGGCTTCACCCAAGAGGTATATGAGCAATACCGCGTCAATGGCAGGGTTGATGAGGTGAAGAAAGCGGTTGCACTTTTGGTTGCAGAAAAACGGAAAAGAAAAGTTAGTCATCCGCATATCATCGTGCAAACATTGGTGGTTAAACCCAATGAGCATGAAGTGGATGAGATAAAAGCATGGGCCAAATCAGCAGGAGTGAATGAGGTTAAATGGAAAACGGCACAATTGTATCATCCATCAGATGATCACCCTTTGATGCCCGTGAAAGAAAAATACAGACGTTACAGAAAAAATGCCCAAGGCCAATGGGTAATCAAGAGTCAACTGGATAACCACTGTTGGCGATTGTGGTCTTCTTGCGTGATTACATGGGATGGGAGTATCGTTCCTTGTTGTTTTGATAAGGACGCTGCATACAAGATGGGTAGTCTAAGAAATCAATCATTGATTGACATATGGAACAACAATGATTACAAGTCGTTTCGCAGTCAATTGTTGACCAGCAGAAAGAGCATTGATATTTGCGCCAATTGTTCGGAAGGAACCAAGGTTTGGGTGTAGTTTTGTTGCATGATAATTATTGGGACAACACTGGTCAGTGAGGATATTTTTGAGGAACAATTTGTTTGTGATCTCAGCGCATGCAAGGGAGCTTGTTGCGTTGAAGGTAGCAGCGGTGCACCATTGAATTTGGATGAGGTAGATGAATTGGAGAAGTATTGGCCATTGGTTAAGCCGTATCTTCCTGAAGAACACATTGCTGTTGTTGAGGAAAAAGGTTTTGTTGTCGTGGATGATGATCAAGAACTGACCACTCCCTTATATGGTGAACATGGTGCTTGTGCATTTGTATTTTATGACCAAAATGGAATTGCAAAATGCGGTTATGAAAAAGCTTTTTTGGATGGGAAAACCCAATGGAAAAAACCAATCAGTTGTCACCTGTATCCAATCAGAACCAACGAATTAAGAGAATACACGGGTGTCAATTTTCAGCGATGGGGACTTTGCGAGCCCGCATGCGAGTGCGGTTCAAAATTGAAAGTGCCCGTTTTTCGATTTTTGAAAGAACCACTGATCAGAAGATTTGGTCAGAATTGGTTCGATGAAGCGGAGTTGGTTTTCGATGCTCTGCAGCGGGAAGAAGATTAACGAGGCAGTGTTCAAACCTCTTTCTTTTTCAAGTAGCAGTATGGAATAGTTGGTGGAAATTTGTTTCCATGCGGATGCTGTGGATGATTGCTTTTCTAATGTTATCAAGACAAATTATTGCCCAATGGTCTTGTACTTCAATCCCTATCCCTAATCAAGGTATTTCTGTATTGATAAATGGTGGTGGTCCAACTGTCGTGACCTCAATTGTTGATGATTCCAAAAAGGATACATGGAAAACAGAAGTTCAGTGGAAGTCCATTGACTTTAAAGACAATCAGTTTTCCAGTAATCCAACAGCTTGGCCAGGAATTGGTCCTGGATTTAATTCAGATAGTATGTTGTTCTTCACGCAGATTCATTCTGAGAATGGAAAGCAGATGAGCAAGATTTTTTTCAAGCACAATGGAAAGGTAGATGTATTGATGCATGATTTTTTAGGCAATGATGCTGATCCGTTTTTTGATGAACGGGAAGAGTGGCTGTATTTTTCTTCAGATAGAATAGGGGGAAGCGGAGGTTGGGATTTGTATAGGACCAAATGGTTGGATGGACAATGGTCAGAACCTCAGAATTTGGGTGTTGGCATCAATTCCCGTTTGGATGAACGTCATCCTATTTTGAATGGAGATGGGCTCTGTTTTTCTTCCAAAACAGAGCGGGGTGATTGGGATATCTTTTTATCTCCCCTCCAAGAATCATTTGATGTGCGTTGGCAGTTAGAAGCTCCCATCAATTCAGAAGCTGACGAGTTTCAATGGGTGAAGTGGTCGGAAGAGTTAGGATGGTTGGTGTCCAATCGGCAGCAGTCGTCGCCCAACAGAAATGCGCTATTTGAATTGAGAAAACAATTGGACCATGATTCTTTTTGTTTTGTTTTTAATCAACCTTTTACCTGGCGAAAGAATGACATCCATGTTGAGACATTTCAAGAATCAATCGGGTGCTTTGAGATGTCATTGGGTGTTGTGAATCATTGGCAGTTCTTGAATCATTTGAATGAGCCACTTGCCTACGAGGCGTTTAGGATTCAGGATAAGAACGGAGAAACCGTTGCCGAGTTGTTTACGGATTCTGTAGGTAAGGTTTCATGGGAGTATTTGGGACTTGTATTAGGTGATGTGCAATGGTTAAAGGTGAGAGACGAATCTTATCTGTTGGCAGACAATAGCGGATTGATTTATGCTCCATCGGATTCAAATCGCCCATCAACTCCTACTGTTTTGTTTCAAAAGAATCAGTCATCATTGGAAGAGGTTTATCAAGCGGAGCTGATTGAGTTGAGTTTGTATTTGCTCTTGCATCCCAAAGAAAAAGTAAAATTGGTGGGATCATTTGATGCAGTCGGAGACCTATCATCCAATGAACGTTTGGCCTGGGAAAGGGCTTTTTCTGTGCAAAGTTTTTTAATGGCCCATGGAACTTTGCTCAATCAAATTGATGTAGAGATTGCGCTTCCGCAGAGCGGCGGAAGGAATGTTCAGGATAGAAAAGTAGAGATAGTATTTCAATGATTCTTTTGAAGTATTTTTGAATCATGAACTTAAGAACATTATTTCCTTCAACAAACTTGGTTTTGACCCGTGGTCCGCTTCAGCAAGGCGGCACTAGTGTTATTGATGGTGAGGAAAAAAAAGGCCCACAGCGTTGGGTCAAATTGAATGATGTCATTTTTGTTGGTATGAATGATGGCCTATACCATACGCGTTACCAAGAGGATGTTTCTATTGTTCATGATGAGCGCAATCGGGTAGTTGGATATTGGAATCATTCATCATCAGAGGGGACACGCCCCAATAAGTCTGCTGTTATTGGCGCAGTGGCTTTAAGCTTTTTGGTTTCTGCAGCGTTGTTTTTATTGGGTGTGTGGAACTTTATCTGGAAGTATGAGCCTTTTTTGGTGAAAGATGAACAAGGTCAAATTGTTTCAGAACGCTGGTGGTTAACGGTAATTGTTATACTGGTTTACAGCAGTTGGGCAGTTTTTTGGACCTATGGATTTGCTTATTACGAATGGAAACGCCAACAGTTGGCTCATCAGATGTTGGACGATTCCAAATAGTTGATCTCTCATGAAAGCATAAAAAAAGGACTGAATTTTCAGTCCTTTTTTTGTTGTTGTGTTGTTGTATTCAGGGCTCAATCTACATTGTCATGTAGAAAGGGATTATTATCGCTTAAACCGTATCGCTTTTCTCCATTTAAGTCAGTGGTTTCTGATATGCCAAACCGAGATGCTTGACTTTCATTGCTAGCTGGCGGATTGTCTAAAACAACTTTCTTACGCTCGTAAGCTGGCACATCCTCCAGGGAACTCAGTCCACCAGGACTTTTTAATTTCATGCAGATTTGCTTGATACGATCAGATCTTTCAATTTGCAATTGGTTGATAGAAGAACGATCAATGCTATCCGTTGCTCTTTCCTTGAGGTTCAAAGAAGCCTCTGGTGCAACGGCTCTGTTTTCAGGAGCCACTTCCTGTTCACCAAAACCAACAACTTTAAAAACATCTTCGTTGACTGAATCCTGAACATTGAACTTCATTTTTACTTCTTCTTGTTCAAAGGTCAAATCTTCCTGAACCATTTGAGGAACCTCCATTGGAGCGCTCATTTCAAAAAGATCAATGGTTTTTGGTTCTTCTGGTATTTCAATTTCAAAGACAACTTCTGTTTGATGCAATGCAACTTCTGCATTGTCTTCTAAAGCAACAGGTTCTAGTATGTTATTGTTGTTTGAAATTTCTTCCAACTCAATTCGCATAACAGGACTTGCCAGGGGTTGAGTTACTTCCTGAACTGCGGCGATTGGTTTTTGGATGGCTAGCTCTTCAGCAGCAAAGTGTACATCAACCACAACTTGTTCAGCTTTCTCAATACCAGGGA
>CANGVU010000116.1 GCA_947457325.1 Flavobacteriales bacterium
CACATTTCTTCCCAATGGGAAATTGTTGATGATTGCATGTTGAACAGTACCTGTTTTATCAATCAAGAAAAGTCCGCGGTAGGCAATCATTGGACCATTGGCCACCAACGCACCATTGTCATCATAAGTATACTCACCAGCCAAAACACCATAAGCGTCTGAAATGGTTTTAGAAGTATCGGCGACAATAGGATAAGTGATGCCTTTGATTCCACCATGACCTTTTTCCATTTGCAACCATCCCCAGTGGCTTTCTTCAGTATCTGTAGAACAAGCTACAACAGCAACGTTACGATCTTGAAAATCTTTCAAACGCTCTTGAAAAGCGTGCAACTCTGTAGGACACACAAAAGTGAAGTCCTTTGGGTAAAAGAAAAATACCACAGCTTGCTTTCCGATATATTGATCCAATGAAAAATCACTTACGATTGTTCCGCCATTGGTAACGGCTCCTGCCTTGAATGAAGGCGCTTTTTTTCCGACGATAGATGCCATAATAAAAATTTATTTTTTGCAAAAGTAACATTTCGATTCCAACAAAGTTTAAACAGATGTGATGTTTTGATTTTTTCACATCACCTTTGCCACATGAAAAACATCATCATCACCGGAGGAAGCTCAGGCATAGGGGCTGCAACTGCTCAAATCCTCATTGAGAAAGGCCATCGCGTTCATTTAATGGGCCGAAACAAAGAAAAGTTGGAGGCCATTGCGATTTCTTTTCCTGGTGCGTGTTCATTTACCGTTGGTGATGTTCGAATTGTTGCAGATTGTCAAAGAACCTTTGAGGATGCCAAAACAAAAATGGGTTCAGTTGATGTTTTGATCAACAATGCCGGCCTTGGTATTTTTGACCCGTTGACCCAAGCCAAGCTTGAAGATTGGCATGAGCAGGTGGACACCAACATCAAAGGTGTGTTAAATATGATTCATTTTTCATTGAATGAAATCATCAGCCGCAAAGGCCATATCATCAATTTGGGATCTGTTGCTAGTCATCACGTATTCCCCAATTCTGGTGTTTACTGTGCGACCAAACACGCTGTTTTGGCCATTGGTGAAAGTCTAAAAGTTGAACACGGTAAACAAATCAGAATTACAACGATTTGTCCCGGTGCTGTGAATACCCCATTTATTCACGTTACCAAAAATGAAGAACTTCTAAAAGAATATGTTCCCAATTTTGAAAAAGGACTAAATCCCAGTGATATTGCCGCTCAAATGGTTCATGTTATTGAAGCGCCAGAGGGTGTAAACATCAGTGAAATCATTATCAGACCTGGTGTTTAAGCCAATTAACCTTCTCTTCTGGTGTATTCACATTTTGATACCAGAAGGCGTCAGCTTCTTTGATGCCTTGTGTCTTTATAACAGAAAGCAATTTTCTGGGACACTGACTTTGAGCTAACCAAGCAAACACCTCACCTCTAGACTGTGACTCCCAAATAGCAGCTAGTGGCTCGAACCACTGCCTTTCGTCATTCCAAAAAGCAGTGGCCATGGCTTTTTTATCCCTTTGATGAATCAAAATTCGAATGGCGTCCGCATTTAGTCCAGGCATGTCGCAGGCCAAAACCAACCAAGAAACACCTGGCTTCGAATTCATCGCAGAAGCAATGGCTCCGAGCGGACCTATTGATCCAAAACGGTCTAGAACCATTTCTTTTCCTTGCGCTAAAAAAAAATCTTGTTGTTCTTCACGACAACTGTAAACCACCGGAATATTCAAGTCTTGGCATACCGATTCCAAATATTTCCACTGGGGAACACCGTGGTAATTCAAATCCATTTTGGGCAATCCCATGCGCTCACTTTTACCTCCAACCAGCACCAAAGCTTGAAGGGCAGGCTCAACAGCAATGGACATGACCCATTTTTTTAAACCCTCTTCATCACCAGGATTCAGACACACTGTTTCAGACCCTACCACACCCCATTCTTTGAGGTGTTCAGAAATTCCATTTTCCGAAATAACCAGTTCCACATTGGTCAACTGAGCCTTTCGCTTTTCCAAAGAATTCTGCTTTAATGGATCATTGATCACAATTTGAAGGGGAGCTGAAAAATGATTGCCATTTACCCAATAAAAATCAGAGAAAGGTAAACGATGTGTATTCAGCTGAAATTGCGAGCCCACACTTGATAGAGACACAATGGCTTGCTCATCTACCTCACCATGAATAGCGTCAACAAAATAAGACGGTGAAGGCATCATGGATTGAAATTTCGAAACCAACTCAGCAATGGCATCACAAGAAGTTCCATACAAAGCAATGGCCTTGGAAGACTTGGGAAAAACCAATGAACTGGGAGACAAATCAAACATGGTAATCGTTTTTGCCTCCAGATTTTGATAACAACATTATCTGTGATATAACTATATCATGGGATAAGGCCTTGCACATGTCATAGACCGTTAAAGCCGCAGTAGATGCCGCAGTTAGCGCCTCCATTTCAACACCTGTTTGCCCCATGCATTTGACTTTTGAAACAATGTGCAATTGATCATTTTCAAATGAAAAATCAACTTCAACGCCATTGAGCAAAAGGGGATGGCAAAGTGGAATGATCTGCGGAGTAAGCTTAGCGCCTTGGATTCCTGCAATGCGCGCAACTTCAAGTATCGCTCCTTTTTTTACCTGCCAATTGTCCTTCCTTAATTGCGCAATAACGTGCAACGGGAACAAAACCACAGCTTTGGCGGAGGCTTGCCTAAGGCTCACTTTCTTTTCTGAAACATCTACCATTCGAGATTCTCCTGAATCGTTAATATGGGACAATGATTTTTCCATGGTCCAAAGATATTCATCCACCAATGAGTGTGAGCAAAAGAAGGCCAAATGAATGGTGTTTTGCAACATTTATCCTCATATTTGTGTCATAAGTTGGTATGGAAAAAATGCACGCTCACCTAAAATCACATTTGATTGTCATTTCCTTGATGATTTGCAGCGTCATAAATGCCCATGCTACACACATTTACGGAGGTGACCTCACCTATCAACACCTTGGAAATAGCACATATACCATTACCCTCACCGTTTATCGAGACGCAAACCCAAGTACCAATATTAACGGCACTGGTTTTGACCCTGTCGCCTCTGTGGGGATTTTTTACGGTGGTACCTTCGCTTATTTTTCTGAACTGACAATGGACTTAACGGGCAGTAACATTACAAGTCTGCCCGTGGGCCTGGATAATCCTTGCTTTACAGTTCCGCCTGATGTAGATGTAGAAAAAGCCGTTTATCAGCAAGACATTCTGCTTCCATTTAATGCAGATGGCTACATACTTTCATACCAGCGATGTTGCAGGAATCCGAATATCATCAACATCAATCAATCACAACAGAATCTGTCTGGTATGACCATTACCACGCGGGTACCAGGAACCAATTTGGTGGCTGTTCAAAATTCTAGTCCATCATTTGTTTCTACACCTCCAGTAGCCCTGTGCTTGAATGCACCATTCTTCTACTCTTCAGCAGCCATTGATCCTGATGGTGACCAATTGGTCTATTCTTTTTGCACACCTTTGGACGGGGCAGATCAGAACAATCCTGCTCCTGCTCCACCCGCATCTCCTCCCTATGTGAATAATACTTGGGCTGCTGGATTTTCCGCTAGTTATCCCATTACATCCAATCCAGGATTTCAGATAAACTCAAATACCGGGCTGGTAACCGGGACTGCTACGCAAATCGGGACGTTTGCTTTGGCCATTTGCGTAGATGAATATCGAAACGGTGTGCTGATCAACACCATCAGACGCGATTATATGTTCAGCATCAACATGTGCAATCCCAATACTGGAGCCAACATAGCGATTGATGAATCCGGCGGAAGTGGTGGTGGCGGTGGTGGGAATGGTTCAACGCAGCAAACTGATTTTTGTTTGGGGCTTGAAGTAGGTTTTGTCAACAACAGTGTCAATGCAGAGTCATTCCATTGGGACTTTGGAGTTCAATCATTGACCAACGACACCAGCAATGCATTTGAACCAACTTTCATGTACAATGATCCCGGAGTTTACACGGTTACGCTGGTAACCAACCCTGGATGGGAGTGCGCCGACACGGCAACTGTGGTGTATACAGCCATCGAAACATTCACCCCTGATATTCAACCGCCCGTCGTTACCTGCGTTGATGATGAAGTGCTTTATTCCTTTGATCATGGATTGGTCTCAGGACTATTCCCGGGTGGTGTAACTTTTGAATGGTCTATCGATAATAATACCTTGACCGTTTTTTCCACGAGTGAATTCCCCAGTGAAATTTATTTGGATTCCAATTTAACCAACTACACCATAAGCTTAAGCATTGATAATGCGGGTTGTATTGGAACACAAAATTTCACATTTGACAATATACCTGAACCCATCGCAATCATTGATCCACAAACTGACCCCTGCGGTGGCTTCACCATTAATTTCACTCAATCTTCGATCAACGCGAGCAATTACTTGTGGGACTTTGGTGCTCCCAACTCCCCTACCAATACTGATCCTGCCACCTTTTACAATTACCCCAATACTGGAAATTTCAATGTCATGTTGATTGCAGGCGCTCCATCTACTTGTCCAGATACCACCTACGCGACAGTCAGCGTTTTTGACGATTTGGACCCCGATTTTGTCAATCCGGGTCCTGTATGCTTCAACGGACACAACCTTTCTTTTTCTGCATTGGGATGGACACAATCCAACGCTGTCATTGATTGGAACTTTGGAACAATGGCAAGCACTCCCAATTCCTCCAATATTACGGTGAATGGCATTCAATATCCCAGCCCTGCCTATTACCCTGTAACTTTAACCATCAGTGAAAACGGATGCACAGAAAGCATAACCAAAGATGTTTGGGTGGTCCAAGATCCTGAAGTCAGCTTTACAATTTTGCCGCCAGACGGCTGCCCTGGGACTTATGTAAAATTTGATGCCACAGCAACCGCTGAAACCCCAGTTTTTTTTATCTGGAACTTGGGAGATGACATCACCTCTACCCAACCTGATCCCCTGCAACTCTATGAAAATCCCGGCACCTACAATGTGAGCATGCATGCCTACACCACTTCAGGTTGCATTTCCGACATTTACATCAACCTCAACGACGCTGTTACCATTCACCCTGCTCCTACCAGTGGTTTTACCATACAGCCAGACATTATAAGTATCGATGACCCTACCGTAACGGTTATGGATTCAACAGGAACAGGGGTTACCTGCATTTATCAATTCAGTGATGGAGGTACTGTGGAAGGCTTTGATGGAACATACACTTTTACTGAGTTTGGCAGACAATCCATTACCCAAATCATCACCAATGAATTTGGCTGCACTTCGACCGCTACAGGCTTTATCAACATAGGTGG
>CANGVU010000117.1 GCA_947457325.1 Flavobacteriales bacterium
CCATTTCCTGATTGTGTTGAAATAGCTTTCAACGCAGGAGTAAGAAGTGTGGTTCAGCCAGGGGGATCTATCAAAGATGACTTGTCCATTGCCTATTCCAACCAAGCCGGAATGGCCATGGTCACAACAGGCGTGAGACATTTCAAACACTAATTAGTGTTGTACCATCCAATGCATGGAAATTGTTTGGTCGCCATCCAATAAACGAATCACATAAGCACCATTGGCCAATTCATCCGCATTGAGGAAGATTTGGCCATTGTTGTTTTTAATACCAACACGTTTTACCAATTGACCTTGGTTATTCCAAACTTCAAATGAAGCATTTCTTGAGGTCACTGCGTATTGTATAGACACCAAACCGTGACTGGGTTGAGCACCCAAAACCTTCAAAGAAGCATTGTTTGCATTTTCAGCAATACCCGCAGTACAATCTGCATCCACACAAAAGACTACAGCTTGTTCAGCATAATCACTCATCATACCGTCTACATAAAACCGATAATTGATAGTGGTTACACCAGCATTTCCTTCTGGAAGATAATGGGCATAAAATGTATGATTGGTATCACTGGGGGCGATGGTTTGCGCCAAAAGTGAAACATTGGTTGCTGCATCATAGCATACACCCCAACAGAAATAATTAGAGGACCCCACCACTTCATTGATGATTTGACGTCTGGCTTTAAGAGAAATGGGAGCTGCACTTAAATTGATTACCCCCCAATCTGCCTCTAACTCGCCTGTTGGCAAATTGGACAATGTTCCTTCCACTAACGACACGGGATAATCAAATCCAACACTCTGGGCTGAAGCGCCAAATGAAGACACAACCAAAGCCAATACGAACAATTTTGTTTTCATTTTCCAAAAGTAGAAAAAACCATTGTTAAAAATAATTGAGATTAACATTAAAAAATGGCTGCATCGAAGAAATTTATTTGTATTTTCGGCGCAACCTAAAAAATTATTTCAATGAAAAAAATTTTACTATTGTTGGTGGCTGTTTATACATCAGCCCTTTCTTATGCGCAGCTTACTCCTGGCTCGCACGCTTATGATTTCACAGTAACTGACCAATTTGGTGCGCAGCACAATTTGTACACTTATTTGGATGCTGGTATGACTGTGATTTTGGATATTTCTGCTACTTGGTGCGGTCCATGTTGGAACTACCACACATCTGGTACCATGGATGAGTTGTGGGCAATGCACGGTCCTGCTGGTGCTCCAGGTGTAGATCCTGCTACTACCAATGATGTTATGGTTATTTGGATCGACGGTGATGGTATTACTACTGATGCCTCTATGATTGGTCAAACCATTACAGTAAATGGACAGCAAGTTCCATCACAAGGTAACTGGTTATTGAACTCAACTACTGGTGCTCCTTTGGATTATCCAGTGTGCAACCCTGCTGCTGCAGATGCAGACTTAATCAATGCCGACTATGCTATTGGTTACTTTCCAACCATTTATCAAATCTGTCCTGATCGTTCAGTAACTGAAATCGGCCAAATCGGTGCTGCCGAAGCTTATGCTGGTATCAACTGTAGCATGCCTAGCCTTCCAACGGATGTAGCTTTCACCACTCAATACAATGGCGGTACTACATCTTGCGGTTCAGTTGCTTTGGGAACTGTGACCATCAAAAACTATGGTGTTGACAACTTGACTTCTTGCAACATCAACATTGCAGGTAACGCTTTGTCCGCTCCAATCAACATTCCATGGACTGGAAATTTGGCTTCTTTGGAAGTTGTAGAAGTTGATTTGGGTTCAGCTAATTTGGCCCAAACTGGAAACATCACCATCACAGTATCTGCTGATGCTAATCCATCGAACTCAACAATGACTCAGGCATTGACCAAAGTAACCACTCCTTCTACGACACAAGTACATGTTCAAATCAACTTTGACAATTATCCTGAAGAGTGTGCTTGGGCTATTTTTGACGAAGCTGGAACAATGGTTGCAAATAAAGATTATAGTGTCAATACACCAGCTGACGCAGCAACTGTAAATGAATTTACTTCACTTCCTGCTACTGGTTGTTACACTTTCATCATTGTTGATGGCTATGGAGATGGTTTGCACAGTTCTCAATGGGGAGAATTTGATGGTTCTGCTTTTGTAAAAACATTGGATAATTCAGGAAACCCAGTATCAAATGTTTGGATTTATGATGGTTCTACAGATTATAGCTTTGTAGAAGCGGCAATAAATGCAACTCAAACAGTAACAAGCGTTTCTGAATTAACTCTTGCTGAGAACACATTGTCTGCTTATCCTAACCCAACCAACAATCAAACCAACGTTAACTTTATGATCACTACAGCTTCTGAAGTGAAAATGAGCGTTATCAACATGTTGGGTGATGTTGTAATGAACAACAACTTTGGCACTTTGGCTGCTGGTAACTACAACGAAGTAGTTAACTTCAGCAACATGCCAGCTGGTTTGTACTTGGTGAATTTGAACGTTAACGGTAAAGTTTCTACTTTGCGTTTGACTGTTAGCAAATAATTGAGTTAATCCAATTCAAGAAAAGAGGTCTTCGGACCTCTTTTTTTTTGTCCTTATCCGCTTTGGTATTATACTTGCTTCTCAGAAAGCATTATGAAAAAAAACATACTCACCCTTTTGCTCGGCTGCATCATCAGCATGGGCTTTGCTCAAGGAATCCCTTCCATCACCTTGAAAGATTTGGCCGGTAATGACATCAACATGTCCCAAATCTCAAAAGATGGAAAGCCAGCTATCCTTTGCTTCTGGGCTACATGGTGCGCCCCTTGTAAAAAAGAATTGAATAATTACACAGAATACTATGCGGATTGGCAAGCCAAATATGGCGTCACAATATACGCCATCAGTATTGATGATTCCCGCTCTGTAAGCCGCGTTGCACCCTACATCAACAGTGTTTCATGGGATTACAAAGTCATCTTGGACAGCAATAAACAATTTGCCCAAGCCATGGGTGTCAATAATGTTCCGCATACCTTCTTGGTGGACAAGGACGGCAAAGTTGTTTGGTCACACAACAACTATGCTGAAGGTGATGAAGCTGAGTTGGAACACCAATTGGAAAAATTAACCGGTCAGAAATAACCGTCATGAAAAAAGTATTTTTTCTTTTCGCTGCGCTGTCCCTCATGGCATGCAGCACGAATAAAAAGAAACCCAAATGCAACACATGTCCCAAGTGGGATGATCGTATCGAAATTGCTCAGTAGTTTTTATTTTGTATTCTAAGCCAACCAATCAATTGGAAAATGTGCTGGTCAGGTTTATTCCTAAACCAGCAGTGGATTTGGCTTGTGAGATGCTCAGACAGCATCCACACCACATCACCATCACTCCACCAAGGGCAACCAAATTGGGTGATTTCACGGTAAAACCCAATCGGGAAAAACATGAAATCACGGTTAACGGGGATTTGAATAAATATGCTTTTCTCATCACCTTGATGCATGAATTGGCGCATCTTATCACCTACAACCAATTCAAGAACCGGGTGAAACCACACGGCGCAGAATGGAAAGAAAATTTCAAAAAAACACTGGGACCATTCTTAGAAATTCAAGTTTTTCCTGAATTGGTTCAAAAGGCCATTTACCAATACCTGCAAAATCCAGATGCATCCACATGCACCGACCTGCACTTATCAGCAGTGCTCTCGCTTTATGACAAAAACAAAAGCGGTGAAATTCTATTGGAACATCTCAAAGACGGAGAACGTTTTTATTACGGAAAAGAAAAGAGAATTTTCCTCAGAATCAGAAAAAACAGAACGCGCATACTGTGTCGGGAGGAAGCCAGCGGTCATGAATTTTTATTTTCTGCCGTGAGCAAGATCATTAAATGGTCAAACTAATTTATTTAGACTTATTTTTGAGACATGCCAATTTTTAAAAGTATAGGCTCCTATTCGTCCTTGATGGGTCGCGTGTTTTCCAAGCCAGAGAAAGCCCGCGTATACTTCCCATTGATCATCAAGGAAATGGATAAAATTGGTTTGCAATCAGTTGGCATTGTTTCATTATTGGTTTTGTTCATGGGAGGTGTTGTAGCCATACAAACAGCCTCCAACATCGATAGCGGATGGATTCCAAGATGGACCATTGGATTTACCACAAGGCAATCCATTATTCTAGAGTTTTCTTCCACCGTTGTTTGTCTCATCATCAGCGGTAAAGTGGGAAGCAACATTGCATCGGAAATCGGCACCATGCGCATTTCTGATCAGATAGATGCTTTGGATATTATGGGCATCAACTCGGCCAGCTATTTGATTCTTCCCAAAATTATCGCAGCTGTCATCATTCTTCCTTTCTTAGTCGTTTTGGCCATGTTTGTGGGGGTTGTTGGCGGTGGAGCCATTGCCATCTTCAGCGGTGCAGTATCCTACAATGATTTTGAATTTGGCGCGCAATACGCCTTCCGGGCTTATGATATTTTTTATTCCGTTATTAAGACTGTATTTTTTGCGTTCTTAATGAGTAGTATTTCCGCTTACCATGGCTATTACACTCACGGTGGTGCATTAGAGGTGGGACAAAGCAGCACACGTGCAGTAGTTTACTCCATTGTTATGATCATGATTGCCAATTTTCTTTTAACGCAATTGCTTTTGTTATGATTGAATTAAAGGGCATCGAAAAATCATTCGGATCACAAATGGTCCTGCACAATGTGAGCTGCATTTTCGAGACGGGCAAGGTTAATTTCATCATTGGAAAAAGTGGTGAAGGAAAAAGCGTACTTACCAAATGTATGGTGGGTTTGATGCCTGTAAATGCTGGTACAATATCTTATGACGGCGAGGATTTTATCAATGTAGATCTCATTGAAAAAAAGAAAATATTGAACAACATCGGCATGCTTTTTCAAGGAGCTGCCCTGTTTGATTCCATGACTGTTGCTGAAAACATACAGTTTCCCATGAAGATGTTCACCCCCATGACCAAAAAGGACATGGAAAAAAGAACAGACGAAATATTGGAGCAAGTAGGGCTGTCAGGCAAGAGCAGTTTATTTCCCAGTGAGCTTTCCGGTGGAATGAAAAAGCGAACAGGATTGGCCCGTGCCATTGCCCTGAATCCCAAATATCTTTTTGTAGATGAACCCAACTCAGGTCTTGACCCGTTGACCAGCATCAAAATTGATGGGTTGGTTCGTGAGATCACCGATAGGTACAACATGACCACCATCGTCATCAGCCATGACATGAACTCTGTGATAGAAAGTGCAGACACCATCCAATTCATGAGCAAAGGCGAGTTTGTATGGTCTGGAGATCGTCACAGCATGCTAAA
>CANGVU010000118.1 GCA_947457325.1 Flavobacteriales bacterium
ATCGATGTAATCGTTCAGGGCATGCAAGAGGTGAAGGCCACCAATATCGTGGTGATGGATTTGAGAGAGATTGAGTCAGCAGTGGCCAATTATTTCGTTATTGCAACCGGAAACAGCTCCACCCAAGTAGAGGCCATTAGCAATTCAGTAGACCGTTTCACAGAAGAAAATTTGGATGATAGTCCAAGACGCATTGAAGGAAAGCGAAATGCGAAGTGGGTTTTGATGGATTATTTCACAGTATTGGTTCACATTTTTGACGAGGAAACTCGGACATTTTACAATTTGGAGCAGTTGTGGGGTGATGCAAAGGTTACAAGAATAGAAGAATAAAGAAATATTTAAATGGCGACAGATAAGAACAAAAAACAAAAGCCAAAAATGCCAGAGGCTCCAAAGAATGTGAATTTCTATTGGGTCTATGGCGTTATTGCTGCCATCTTGATAGGCACTATGTTTTTCAACAGTTCCAGCGATGGTAGAGAAACAGATTTTGCCAGATTCAAGCAATTTGCAGATAAACATCTGATTGAAAAGTTGGAGTATGATGGCAATACGGCCATGATTTATTTGAACGCAAAAGGTCAGGATTCATTGAAGAATGAAATTGGCACAAATAACAACATGTCTCGTTTTTCGAGAAATGCAGATTACTGGTTCAACATCCCCCCGGGAGATGAGTTTGTAAAGGAAATTCAAGGAACGGGAGAGAAGAATGGATTTGTTGTTCGTTATCAGCCGCCCAATGAGACAGCCCAGGGATTAATCTGGTGGATTGTCATGCTGGGTGTTATGATTTTGGGATGGGTACTCATCATGCGCCGCATGGGTGGCGGCGGTGGTGGTGGCGGTCAGATTTTTAATATTGGAAAATCAAAGGCAACGTTATTCGAAAAGGGAAAAGGAACCCAAGTTACTTTCAATGATGTTGCAGGATTGGAAGGAGCCAAAGAGGAGATTCAAGAAATTGTTGAATTTTTGAAGAACCCCAAGAAGTATACTGAGTTGGGGGCAAAAATTCCCAAAGGTGCTTTGCTCGTGGGTTCTCCAGGTACAGGAAAGACATTGCTTGCCAAAGCTGTTGCTGGTGAAGCGCAAGTTCCTTTCTTTTCCTTGTCTGGAAGTGATTTTGTGGAAATGTTTGTTGGAGTAGGTGCAAGCCGAGTGCGAGATTTGTTCCGCCAAGCAAAAGAGAAAGCGCCAGCCATTATTTTTATCGATGAGATTGACGCCATTGGCCGAGCAAGAAGCAAGAACATTAACTTCGGGAGCAATGATGAGCGTGAGAATACCTTGAATCAGTTGCTCACAGAAATGGATGGATTTGGAACCAACTCAGGAGTAATTATTCTCGCAGCCACGAACAGAGCGGACATTTTGGACAAAGCCCTTTTGCGTGCGGGTAGATTTGATCGTCAGATTTATGTGGATATGCCGGATGTGAAGGAGCGTGTTCAAATATTCAATGTTCATTTGGCACACATCAAAAAAGGAGAAGGTCTTGATGTGGAATTTTTAGCCAAGCAAACCCCTGGTTTCAGTGGTGCAGATATAGCCAATGTATGCAACGAGGCTGCTTTGATTGCTGCAAGAAAAGGGCATACAGCGGTGGGTAAGCAAGATTTTTTGGATGCGGTAGATCGCATCATTGGAGGGTTGGAGAAGAAGAATAAAATTATTTCTGTAGATGAAAAGAAAACCATTGCCTACCATGAAAGTGGTCATGCTTTGGTGAGTTGGTTGTTGCGATATGCATCGCCTTTGGTGAAAGTAACCATTGTTCCTCGCGGTCGTTCTTTGGGTGCTGCATGGTACTTGCCGGAGGAACGTCAAATCACAACTACAGAACAAATATTAGATGACATGTGCTCAGCTTTGGGCGGCAGAGCAGCAGAAGAGATTGCATTTGGAAAAATATCTACAGGTGCTTTGTCGGATCTTGAGAAAGTAACCAAGCAGGCTTATGCCATGGTTAGCATTTACGGATTGAATGAGCGCATCGGTAATCGCAGTTATTACGATAGTTCAGGAGAGTCTCAGTTTCAAAAGCCCTACAGCGATGAAACCGCAAGAATCATTGATGAGGAGGTGAGCAAAATCATTGAAACGGCTTATTTAAAGGCGAAGGAATTGCTAAGCGCTCACAAGCATCAATTGGATCAGTTGGCAGCTAAACTTTTGGAAAAAGAGGTAATCTTTAAAGACGATTTAATCGAGGTCTTGGGCCCACGTCAATGGGAAGAAGAGGCTAAAGTGATAGATCAACCTGCAACAGGAATTATACCTGAAGAAAAGAGTGTAGCATCCAGTTCTGAAACGGAAGTGGAGCAAGCTGATACAGCAGTGGATGAGCAGAAGCCCGAAGAGAAAGACAATCAAGAAAAAGCGGCTGATACAAATGAGTAATTTGGTCATAAGATCAATAACGGGACTGTTCTTTGGCTTGGCCATGATAGGTGCTTTTTTATGGGGGCCAACTGCCACAGCTGTATTGTTTCTTTTGTGGGTCTTTGTGGGTTCTCATGAGTTTTATCAATTGACGGGTGCTTCATCTCATCGCGCTTGGGGAGGTATTGTCTTGGGTGTAACCTTTTACATATTTTTCTTCTTGATTGGTTCTGAGGTATTGACCTACCAAGATTTGGTATTGTTATTACCGGTGTTTGTTTTGCTCATGACAATGGAGTTGGTGGTGCTGAGGCCGCATTTTGCAATGGATTTTGCGCGCGTATTGATGGGTTGGGTATATGTTGCATTGCCCATGTCTTTGGTGAGCTCCTATGCCTTTATTCCTGGTGAATACAGCCCTTGGCTACCCATTACTTTTTTTGCCATGCTTTGGGTTAATGATTCAGGGGCATACTTTGTGGGACGCGCATTTGGTAAAACAAAACTTTTTGAAAAAGTATCTCCCAAGAAAACATGGGAGGGTTTTGTGGGGGGATTGGTGGCCACTATCCTATGTGGTGTGGGATGCAGTCAAATCAGTATCATTCAAAGCGATTTGTTTTTAATGACAACATCCCATTGGGTAGTATTGTCATTGATCATTTCCATTTTTGGAACCATAGGAGATTTAATAGAATCACACTTGAAAAGAACGGCCAACGTCAAAGACTCAGGAGTATTGATTCCAGGTCATGGTGGTGTATTGGATCGTTTTGACGGATACTTAATGGCCATGCCGATGGCCTACACTTTTGTTTATTTAATTTATCGCGTATGACCATTCACAAGGAAGGTAGAGGTTTGATAATTATTACAACACTCATATTGGGTTTAGTTGTATTTTGGGACAAACAAACGGAAGGTTTGTTTTGGTTAAAGTTATTGATCACCGCAGCGGTGGTTTTTTTCTGGATAGCATTTCTTCAATTTTTCAGATTACCCAAACGAGTCAATGGTGCCCAACCCAATGAATTGGTAGCGCCTTGTGACGGCAAAGTGGTGGTAATAGAGGAGGTTGAAGAACCAGAGTACTTTAATGACAAAAGGATTCAAGTATCCATTTTCATGTCTCCTCTAAATGTTCATGCGAACTGGACCCCAATTGGTGGCGAGGTGACTTATGTGAAGTACCATCCTGGAAAGTTTTTGGTAGCATGGCACCCCAAGAGTTCAACAGAAAATGAACGTACGACTGTTGTTGTAAAAGCCAAAAACGGAAAAGAGGTCCTTTTTCGTCAAATTGCCGGTGCAGTTGCCAGAAGAATTTGTTTTTACGTGAAGCCTAATGAGCACATTTCACAAGGAGATGAGTTTGGTTTTATTAAGTTTGGTAGCAGAGTAGATCTGTATTTTCCACTAGGCACAGATATTAAATGTAAAATAGGTGACGTCACCACAGGAAATGAGACCGTCATAGCCAATTGGTAGGATACACCTGAAATGACAAGTAGATTTTTCTAAAAATGAAAAAGGGATCGCATGATCCCTTTTATATTGTAATTGAGAACAAATTTATTTTATAAACTCAACATCTTTCAAAGTTGTACTAACTGCATTGACGCACAGTACAGGAATCTGAGCGTCATTGTTGATGACTTGCTGTTCCTCAGATGAACTGAACATTCCCATGAATCCGCTCTCGTGAGAGTTGACAATACAAATCAAATCAGCTTCAATGGCTGCAGAATACTTAATCATTGATTTAACAAAGGATTTGTTTTCAGTGATTTCTACTTCGTAGTCAATTCCTCGACTATCAAGATATTCAGCTGCAAAAGCCAGATTACGTTCCAATTGGTTTTTCAAGAACTCATCCGTTTCATTGGGAGAAACCAAATAAACTTTGGAGTTGAAATATTTGGCCATGTTCCCCACGGAAGTCAACTTTTGCTTGGTTTCCTTTTGCAAATCCATTGGAACTACCAATTTGTGGTAACCATGTGGACGAATGGTTCTTTCCTGGGTTACAATAAATGGCACCAAAGATTCTGTAACAATTTTCAAAGCACGACTTCCAGTCAAGAATTGCATTCCTCTGATACCATGTGTACCCATGATTATCAAATCGGCTTCCATTTCTGAAGAAACCTTATCAATATCCTCAAAAATATTTCCAATGCGCACGATGGTTTCAATGTTTTCACCCTTCTCGGTGCGCACCCACTCTTTTAATGCATTCATCTTGGCTTTTGCCTCAGCCACTTGAAATTTGTTGTCAATGATGTGTGTAACATAAACGGTAGCCTTGATGGTCTTACCCATAACCAAAGCATGGTCCAACGCCACTTCACTTACACGTGTAAAGTCATATGGGGTAATAATCTTCTTTTCCATATCCATAAATTTCTACAAAAATACGTATAAAAAAATAAAGATTAGTCAGTTTTAACGACTTCCAAGAAGGAAAGAATCATCTGTAAAAATTCTTGTGGCGCCTCGGCATGCACCCAATGTCCTGCGTTCTGAATGCTTTGAAATTTGGCCAAGGGAAATTGAATCAAAATGGATGAATGATCAGCAGGTAAAATATAATTAGATTTTCCACCGGCCAAGAAGAGGGCAGGTAGTTGAACAGACTGGTTGGGAAGGGCAGCTAGTATGTGGTTGATGGATTGTTCCAAAGCAGTTGCATTAAATCGCCACGCCAATTTGCCTTCTTCTATCCAATACATGTTTTTTAATATAAATTGCTGTGTGGAGAAATCTGGAATGAAAGGTGCTATGCGTGTTTCAGCATCCTTTCTGCTGGTGCAGTTATCTATATCTACAGCATGAATGGCATCAAATACGGGACCATGGTGCGGAGGATATGCTTTGATTCCCATATCAATAA
>CANGVU010000119.1 GCA_947457325.1 Flavobacteriales bacterium
GAGTGATGTTCTGAACATCTAAATACGTCTTAGATTTTACTTCCCCTGCTAACACAACTTGACCAGTGGTTACCAAAGTTTCACAAGCAACCTTTGAGTCTGCGTCAAATGCTAGAAAGTGATCAATCAGTGCATCCGAAATTTGGTCGGCCACTTTATCTGGATGTCCTTCTGAAACGGACTCTGATGTAAAGAAATATGACATTTTAATTTGGTTTAATATGTACAAATATAACTAAGGAACTGATGTAATTGTTTTTGGAATCAAAATATTGACACCTCCTTCAATCAAATCTATGCTCAACGGAGTAAAACCGATAAACTCTCCATCACAATCAATTGGCCAACCCTCAGAAAGCAGCGCCAATGATTGAGACCTTCGATAACTTACAGCACGATGTTTCATGCGCTTACCGCCTCTCAAAAATGGCAACTGACCAATGTAATCCAGCAAAGAAATATCTTGCACCATAACGACATTAAGAAGCCCGTCATTTAGTTGTGCTTCTGGATCAATGCATAAGCCACTCCCGAACCAAGAAGCATTGCTTGCCGCCAACATGAATAAATTTTGAGAAAACTCATGACCATCATCAAATCTAAGGATCATTTTCTTTGACCTAAAAGACAAAAAACTTTTAACGATATTTTTCTGATAGGTTAAAAAAGAACCCATCCACCGGCTATCACGTGCCATTCTCTGCACTACCTCACCGCCTATACCAATATCGGAAACATTGATACCATATCTCAAACTCGTAACAGACTTTAATCGCATTACATCACTCCTTAAAGTGTAACCAGTTTCAAGAGCCTCTTTCAACTCATCCCAACTTCCCTTTATTTTCAATGATTTCACAAAATCATTCCCAGTGCCCATAGATAATATTGCCAGAGTTACTTTAGAATCGGCCAGCATAATCCCATTCACACATTCATTCAAAGTCCCATCACCTCCACAAGCAATGACGGTATCGAACATAGCCTTTTCCAAATTTGATTTTACCAACTCAATGGCATGGCCCGAGTATTCAGTATACACGACTAGAACTGACCATTGTGTTTGATTGGCCATATGTTGCCTGATCCTTTTCCACCTCCGAGAATTCTTTAATCTGCCATGAACAACAAAGAGCAGTCGTTTCATCGAACAACAATTTCATCTATGAATAACCAACTGGGCTCTCCGGGAGCGTCATGCCAATCAGGGCATTTTCCAATTGAGTGTGCTTGAACCTTTACGTATCTGCACATGAAAGAATCATAGGCTGTTTTATCCGCTGCCAAAACTTTTGAGGTCACAGCAAACTCGCCTGACTGCTCAGCGGCGGTTCGCTGACCAACTAGATCCTTCGACAGCAATTGCCAATTGTTACCATCAGCAGATACAAAATAAGACACATCCTCTGGCCTAAAAATCCAAGCATTGGCATAATGAAACCAACGTGTGCTGATTTCCGAAACACTCTCTATTTTTCCTAGATCGATTACCATCTCCATATCTTTTCCTTGGATCGCTTGCCAGTTTCCATCTCGGAAGTTATCTCCACCCAAACATCCATTAACCAGGCCATTTGCCCCTCCACCCAAATAAGCATTACTGGGAGTATAATTCAAAGTGATGTCTTTACCCAATGCCAAGTGATTGGCAAAAATCCGAGTCTGCCACTTGACTTGATCACTTCCGCTATTCTTCATACCCACCTGAAGGTTGATTTTAGCATTTCGCTTGATGGGAATTGGACCTCTAACATTTACAATATCCTCCACCGCTTCAATGGATTCACTTTGAAAATGGGTTGTTGTATAAAACAACTCCATATCCTTCTGTTGCTGTTGAATAGTCACCCACAATTTATCATTTTCAATCGCCGTGTGAAATTGAATGGGCGTGGAAATGAAACCATACTTCACCTTTCTCTTATCCAGGAGTTGAAAAGACCTTTTTAGCCTCCCTTCGAATTCTAGATAATCTCTTTTTGCAGGATAACTCCAAAGGACCTCAGACAATGCAATCAATCTTGGAAAAATCTTACTTGTGACTTCATTCTCCGGCGCACGTTCAGTCCACATGTTTCCTTCTGCGCCTAAAATCAGGTGGTGCTTATCAGCAGACAACTCACTAGGAATTGGATCAAACTCATACACTTTCTTGGTGTCGATTCCATCCAAACCATAATCCAAATAGCAATGACTCGTAGGGGACATCACAACTGCGTGATTGTGCTGAGCCGCCATCAATCCGCCTTGCATACCTCTCCATGATTGAATAACAGCTCCCGAAGGAATACCTCCTTCAAGGATTTCATCCCAACCGATAATGTCCTTTCCTTTTGCTTTTAAGTGTTGGGCAACCTCCTCAATCATCCAGGTTTGTAACTCCGCCTCATTCTTTAAATGTTCATCCTTAATTCTCCTTTGACATTTAGAACAATTTTCCCATCTCACTTTGGGAGCTTCGTCACCTCCAATATGAATGTATGGAGCTGGAAAAAGCGAGACCACTTCATCTAAAACATCTTTGATAAACTGCATTGTTTCATTGCTTCCTGCGCAATAGATGTCTTTAAAAACACCCCACTCTGTCTCCACTGGAATTTGCTTTCCCGTACAACTCAAATATGGATACGCAGCTATTGCAGCCACGCTATGTCCAGGCAACTCAATTTCCGGAATCACCATTATATGCAGGTTGTTGGCATACTCAACAATTTCTTTTATTTGTTCTTGACTATAGAATCCTCCATAGTTCTGGCCATTTACATTTCGAAATGCTCCTGTATTTGTCAGTTGGGGATACTTCTTTATTTCTATGCGCCAACCCTGATCCTCTGTCAAATGCCAATGAAAAACATTCATTTTGTACAACGCCATTGTCATGAGTGTCTCTTTGATTTTCTCGACACTCATAAAATGCCTTCCACAATCCAGTAATAATCCCCTATGTTTAAAATGAGGAGAATCCTCTATAACCCAAGCGTCCAAGCTAAATGAGTCGTCCTCCTTACTTTTCTTCAAAGGAATCATCTGTACCAAAGTGAATACCCCATGAAGTATTCCTGCGGGTGTTGTGGACGATATCTGAACGCCTTTTTTATTTGCGTTTAAATGATAAGATTCATCTCCCAATATCGATGAATTTGTTTTTAATGCAATTCCATTGACATTATCTCTTCCATTCCATTCATGAATAATTGGGAGAAAATCTCTTTGTATTTTGATCTGTTCAGCCAAAATTATGGCTTCATTCATGAATTGTTTCTCAGTCCAAATACCCAATTGGCCATCCTCAACTTCAAAAAATTCTTTTATTGGAACATATGATTTAACTGGCTGTGGGATGATTTGGCCGAAGGTAAAAACATACAAAAAGCAAAAACAAACTAAAATACTATTCTTCATTCTTATAAAATTTTTGAAGTGGATCCTCACTTTGAAGTGGAATAAACGTCCCAAAAACCCCAAGGTATTTATATTTCCCATCTCCCAATGTAATGGAATGAACAGTAAAAAAATAATACTCCCTGGTTACCATTAGCTTGGACAACGCCTGAAAGATAAAATCTTTTTGAATCTTCACCACGTCTATCATTACAGGATCTTTGGAAAGTCCATCTGCGTGCTCATTAATTTTTTCTTGCGCAACTTGCAAAAACTTTCCTTCATCAGGCTTAGTGTAAAAAGCAGTAAGCAGCATCAGGATAAAAAAAACGATTGTCAACAGAGTGATTTTTTTCTTCATAAGTAGTATTTTGAAACAACCAACAAACCCGCAGTCTCCGTTCTCAATCTGGCGTCCCCCAGAGAAATTTCCACACCTCCTAAATCCTTGATGTCTTGTATTTCTGTTGCATGGAAATCACCTTCTGGCCCAATTAAAACATGGGGATCTGAAACCTTTCGATCTCCCCAAAGGGCCTTATTACCTTCCTCACAATGGGCAATAAAAATGGATTTACCATTTAATGCTTGAATCATTTCTGGCCAACTCTGAAAAGCGTGGATTTCAGGTAACCAACTTCTCTGGCTCTGCTTCATAGCTGATAACGCAATCCGCTGTAGGCGTTCTATCGAGTACTTAACCTTTTCTGAATACTGGGTAACAATAATATTTAAACTAGCCAACCCCATCTCCGTTGCTTTCTCCAGCATCCATTCAATTCTGTCTGTTTGCTGCGTCATGGGTATATAAAGATGCACGCCGCTCTCTTTTTGATCAAACGTAACATCGGATAATGAGACAATAGATGGCTGCTTTTCGTTCAAATGAAACTCAAAAAGCTGAGAAGATCCTAAACCATCTAAAAGACAAATGGTTTCACCCGGCTTGATGCGCAGCGCTTTGATGTGGCGCCATTCTTCATCAGATAGGGAATTGGCACCCATTGCGATTAATTGAGGAGCATAAAAACAATGCATGGCACAATTTACAAAACATCTGTATTGAATTGCTGAAATAACAAATTTGATGCATCTTGCGGCATGCGTCTATTGATCAAAAACATACAAGAACTTTTTGGAACATTTGAAGACAATCCAGGAACGATAAAAGGACTTGAAATGAATAAATTCCCCAGCATCAACAATGCATGGCTCGCTGTGGAAGATGGGATCATTGTAGATTATGGAAGCATGTCCGATTGGCCTGGAATTACTGATTGGGCAGATTTAACCATCGTCGATGCTGACGGCAAAATGGTTATCCCTTGTTGGTGCGATTCACATACCCATACCGTTTTTGCCAAGGCTAGATCTCTTGAGTTTGAGGATAAAATCAACGGATTGAGCTATGAAGAAATTGCAATTAGAGGGGGTGGGATTCTAAATTCAGCACTTTCCATGTCATTGACAAGTGAAGACCAATTGTTCGAGGATGCTTTAGCCAGGGTGCATAAAATGATGCACAACGGTACTGGCGCCCTCGAAATAAAAACAGGATATGGACTTGATGTTGAAAACGAACTGAAAATGTTACGCGTGATTCAGCGTGTAAAATCTTCAAGTCCGATTCCCATCAAATCTACCCTCATCATTGGACATGCCTTACCTGCCGATTACCATGGCCGCATGGATGATTACATTCAAATGCTTTTAGAACAACTTCTTCCAAAAGCGCAAGAAATTGGTTTTGACTTCCTGGACATTTTCTGTGAACGAGATTATTTCCAAGTTTCTCATTTGGAGCAGTTGTTATTAAAGTCAAAAGAATTAAACAAACCTGCAAAAATACATGTCAATCAATTTTACAGC
>CANGVU010000120.1 GCA_947457325.1 Flavobacteriales bacterium
AAGATTCCAACAACAACATTTCTGCTGCTTCAATTTCAGTAGCCATGTCCGCCAATTTGAACGCGATGGCTTGGAATTGCGCAATGGGTTGTCCAAATTGCTCTCGCTCTTTAGAATATTTTACTGCAGCATCCATGGCTCCTTTGGCAATGCCCAAAGCCAGAGATCCAATAGAAATTCTTCCACCATCTAATATTTTCATGGCTTGCACAAATCCATCTCCCAATTGACCACAGATTTGACTTTCATGCACACGGCAATTGTCAAAAATGAGCTCAGCGGTTTCTGAAGCACGCATACCCAACTTATTTTCTTTCTTACCTCCAGAAAACCCTGGTGTTCCTCTTTCAATAATAAAGGCGGTGATGCCGCGTGAATCAAGTAACTCTCCCGTTCTGACAAGCACAAGCGCCACATCGCCTGAAATGCCATGTGTGATCCAGTTCTTGGTTCCATTGATTACCCAATATTCTCCATCCTTCACAGCGGTACATTTCATGCGCATCGCATCGCTACCGGTATTGGCCTCAGTCAATCCCCAAGCTCCAATCCATTCACCTGTCGCCAATTTGGGTAGGTACTTTTGCTTTTGCTCCTCTGAGCCAAATTCTAAAATGTGATTCGTGCAAAGTGAGTTGTGCGCAGCCATGCTGAGTCCTATTGAACCACAAACTTTTGCCAATTCTTCAATGGCTGTTTTGTACTCAAAGTAGCCCAATCCAGCTCCGCCGTATTGCTCAGGTACCAACATTCCCATTAGGCCCAATTGTCCCATTTTCTCAAATAGGGGTCGAGGGAAGGTTTGACTTTCATCCCACTCCATAACGTGGGGACGAATTTCTTTTTCTGCAAAATCACGCACCATTTGCGCAATCATTTGCTCATTTTCAGATCGATTAAAATTCATGTTTTCGAAAATTTGTCATTGAAATTTTCATTTCATTAAAGTTGCGCAAAGGTATGCAGAGGAACTTGATACAACGTTAAATTTTCTTTTCCATTTAGAAAAGCCAGCTCCATTAAAAATCCCATTCCTACTAAAACGCCGCCAGATTGCTGCACCAGTTGCGCTGCGGCATTTGCTGTTCCTCCAGTTGCCAATAAATCGTCATGAATATATACTCTTTGTCCAGGTTGTATGTCTCCGATTTGAATTTCCATAGCGGCTGTGCCGTACTCTAGATCATAAGATACTTGATAGGTTGGTCTTGGCAGCTTTCCGCGTTTTCTGATCATTACAAATGGCTTATTCATCGCCAATGCTATGGCAAAGCCCAGCGGAAAACCGCGACTTTCAAGACCAACTATAACGTCCACTTCAAGTGGTTGAATCAACGATACTGCGTGATCTATGAGCGATTTGCTCAATTCTGGGTTGGCAAAAATGGGTGTTATGTCTTTGAATATGATTCCCGGCTTGGGAAAATCAGGCACGTCAATGACGGTTTTTTTAATTTCTTCTTGTAGATTCATGGTGTTAGGCTATCCACCGCAAGATAGGGGATAATCTTGGTCCACATGGAGTCAGGTATGGCCTTGGACAATCTAATTTCGTCAATGGTTTTATATGGGCCATGCGCTTCTCTGTAATGAACGATTCTTTTGGCCTGAGTCCATTGTATGTAAGGATGTTTGGCTAAGGTTTCTAGATCTGCAATATTGATATGGATGGTCTTTATTTTTCCGTTGCAAGACCATTGCTTATGCAGCTTTTCCCAAGTCTCTTCTTTCAGGTATTTGATTTCAAGCAATTGAGCCAATGAATAATACCCTCCCAGCGCTTCGCGGTAGGCAACTATTTGCTTTGCGAGAAAACCACCAATCATCGGTAATTTTTCAAGTTGGGCGCTGTCGGCTTGATTGATTTCTAACACAACTGGAATTGATGTTTTTTCCAAAGTTGAATCATACAGATATGCAGTAATGATTTCCTGTGTTTTTTGGTCTGTGGTATCAATCAACTGCAGGCTTTTCCAATGAGGTGGATGGATGGGGAAATACCTTGGGATTACCCAAATGCGAATGCATAGTTGAACAGAAAAGAAAAAGGTGAGTAGGGTCAACGCTTGTCTTTCAGTTCGACTAAAATAGAGCCAATAGGTAGGTTGTGTCTTCATGCTGCAAAGAAAAAATGGACCAGATAGAATCTCCATGGGTGCATAAGGTATGCGAGTGCTATTCGAAGTAAGTCGCCCTAATCCATTGTTTTTTGTCAAAGAATGACACCTATAATTTATATGAAAAAAGCCCCACAAGGGGGCTTATAAATAGACATTTTTTGAATGAGTTATCGTGCTACGCCGACAGCTCTTTTTTCTCTAATCACTGTAACACGAACCTGACCTGGGTAAGTCATTTCTGTTTCAATGCGGTTGGCCAAGCTCAAGGCCAATGCATCACTTTGGTCATCAGAAACTTTATCGGCTTCTACCATTACACGCAATTCGCGTCCAGCTTGGATAGCAAAACTTTTGCTCACTCCTGGATACTCCATCGCCATGTTCTCAAGATCACGCAAACGTTGAATGTATGCTTCAACAACCTCTCTGCGTGCACCTGGACGAGCTCCAGAAATAGCATCACAAACTTGGATGATTGGCGATAACATGAACTTCATTTCCACCTCATCATGGTGAGCTCCGATGGCGTTGCAAACATCTGGTTTTTCTCCATATTTCTCAGCCAACTTCATACCCAAAATAGCATGCGGCAATTCACTCTCGTCATCTGGAACCTTTCCTATGTCATGGAGCAAACCTGCGCGCTTGGCTGTCTTTGGATTCAGACCCAATTCACTGGCCATGGTGGCGCACAAATTGGCTACTTCTCTTGAGTGTTGCAACAAGTTCTGTCCATATGATGAACGGTATTTCATGCGACCCACCATGCGAATTAGTTCACTGTGCAAGCCATGAATGCCCAAATCAATGCAAGTGCGTTTACCCACCTCCATGATTTCGTCTTCAATGTTCTTTTTGACTTTGGCAACAACCTCTTCTACGCGGGCCGGATGGATACGTCCATCGGTTACCAATTGATGCAATGACAAACGAGCAATCTCTCTACGCACCGGATCAAAACAAGAAAGTACAATGGCCTCTGGTGTGTCATCAACGATGATTTCTACTCCAGTGGCTGCTTCTAGCGCACGGATGTTTCTTCCTTCACGTCCAATAATGCGTCCTTTAACCTCATCGTTTTCAATGTTGAAAACGGAAACACTGTTCTCAACAGCATGCTCAACGGCTGTTCGCTGAATGGTTTGGATAACAATTTTCTTGGCGTCTTGGTTGGCCTTCAATTTGGCTTCATCGATGATGGCCTGAATTTGTCCTGCTGCCGCGTTGCGCGCATCCTCTTTCAACTGCTCCATCAAGGTGTTTTTAGCCTGATCAGCAGTCATTTTGCTTAAGTCTTCTAAAAGAGAAACCGCTTTCTGATTGTTTTTGTCCAGATCAGATTGTTTCTTTTGCGTGAGCTCCAATTGTTTATTCAATTGTTCTCTCTGCGTTTCAATCTCCTTGTCCTTCTTCTTCTGCTGCTCTGTTTGCTGCGCCAATTCTTTTTCTCTGTTTCTGATTTTATCTTCAGATTGCTTTACTTTATTGTTTCGCTCATGAACTTCCTTCTCATGTTGAGATTTTAATTCTAAAAAACGCTCCTTGGCTTGAAGAATTTTTTTCTCTTTAATGGTTTCTCCTTCTTTCATGGCCTCGGAGACAAGGCTTTCTTTTCTGGTTTTCAGGACACTGTTGAAGACAAACCAAGCTCCGGCAAAGCCGATAACAAGTCCTGCAACAATACCCACAAGAATCATTAGATCCATCGTTTTATGGTTTTAGTGAATAATACATTAACCTCATGCTTTCATGAGGGTTTGCAGAGTGTATAAGAGATAAAAATGAGGATTACTCCACCAACATTGATTCTGTTAGCGCATTGAGTTTTTCCAATTGAGTGATCGCTGAATTGTCCGTGGAGGGTGCGGATTGCTGTGATTTGGTAGCCATTTGCAACAATGTCATGGCCAACAAGTCTTGCATATCCTTTACTCCGTATTTTTCTTGAAAAGCATCAATGTTGGATTGAATCTTGGCTTCCGCTTGTCTTAAGGTCGCTTCCTCTTCCTGCTGAATGTTCAGCGGATAATATCTTCCTGCAATCTTGACTTTAACTGAAACTGTACTCATCTCAAGCGTTGATTAATGCTATACACTCATCTATCTCTTTTACCAAGTCTTGAATCCTCTGCTGGGTTTGAGCTTTGAATGGTTCCAAATCTTTTTCCTGATTCAATACTGGACGATTGTTTACATGATCCAAACTCTCCCTCAAATCGTCTATTTGTCCTTGAAGCTCCTTATTAATGGTATAAAGAGAACTCAATTCACCTTTTTGTTTGGCAATGGTTTCTTCCAATTGCCTCTTCTGTTCACCCAAGCGGCGAATATTGGCTTCAAGTTGTACAAAAAGTGTTTCTGGATTCATTTTCACATGTTCTATCGCACACCAAATGTAGTTCAATTCCGATAAGGTTTTTCATTCTGTGCATCAATTTCTCAACAAGTTTTTCTAAATTGCCAGCGATGAATAGGATTTTAAATTGGTGCAGCGTTTTAATGGTTTCAGTTCTTCTTGGGTTTTCCGTTGATATCAGTGCCCAGAAGTTCCCCAACGATCTTTCTTTGCCTTTGGAAATTCCCATTTCTTTATCCGGGAGTTTTGCCGAATTGCGGAGCAATCATTTTCACTCAGGTTGGGACATTCAAACCCAGGAAAAAGAAGGTTTGAAAGTGATGTCTATAGCTGATGGATATGTGTCTAGAATAAAAGTATCCGCTAAGGGATATGGGAATGCGATTTACATTACCCATCCGCAATATCATTTGGTTTCGGTCTATTGTCATCTGTCTGAATTTAAAAATTCATTGGCCGATGAGGTGTATCGTCTGCAATATGAGAAACAGTCTTTTGAGTTGGATGTCGCATTTGAACCCAATCAATTTCATGTTGTTCGTGGTGGAGAAATAGGTAAATCCGGTAACTCAGGATCTAGCGGTGGACCGCACCTTCATTTTGAAATCAGGAATCAGCTGACGGAAAAGTCCATTGATCCTTCTCTCTTTGGATTTCAAGTTGCGGATATTTCAAGACCGCTCATTGAGTACATGAGCTTTATTCCCAAAGGATCTTTTGACAATGCTCAACGTTTGGATTTTCATTTTGCAGGTGAGTCATTTGGTAGAGA
>CANGVU010000121.1 GCA_947457325.1 Flavobacteriales bacterium
ATCTCGATGCAGATGGTGATGGGTTTGGATTAGGTGCTCCTGTAGCATGTGGAGCTTTGAACAATACCGATTGCAGTGATATCAATAATGCGGTTTATCCCGGTGCGATTGAAGTTTGCAATGGCTTGGATGACAACTGTTCAGGCACAACTGATGAGGGATTATTGATTACTTTCTTCCAAGATACAGATGCAGATGGATTTGGAAATCCAGAAGTCTTTGTAGATGCATGTTCACAGCCGGTGGGATTTGTGCTCAATGATACGGATTGTAATGATGCATTAAGCACAGCGAATCCATCAGGCACAGAGGTTTGTAATGGAATTGATGAAGATTGCGACGGGTTGGTAGATGAAGATGTATTGATTATCTATTACGCTGATGCAGATGGAGACGGATATGGTAATGCTTTGGATACAACTTTGGCTTGTCAAAATGTTGACGGCTATGTATTGGACAGCACGGATTGCAATGATGCATATTCGACAGCCTATCCTGAAGCCATAGAAGTAAATGATGACATAGACAATGATTGTGACGGAATAGTAGATGAAGGTTTTGAGTTTATCCCGGATGCCTTCTCTCCCAATGGAGACGGTGATTATGATCTATTTGAATTAGAAGATTTGTTGCCCAATGAAGTGGTGAGCATTCAAGTCTTCAATCGTTGGGGAGGACTGGTATATGAGAGTGAGAATTATCAAAATGATTGGGATGGAAAAGGGAATGTAGGAGCATCATCAGGAGAGCATTTGGCTGTTGGTACATTCTTCTATATCATCCGTTTGAATGTTGCTCAAGTTGAGAAAAATGGTTATATCACTTTGTGGAGATAATAAATGAAAAAAATGATTGAAATGAAAAATAGTATCATCATTATTGGATTGTTGCTTTCGATGCCCTTATTGAACTGGGCTCAACAAGATCCACAATACAGTTTATACATGTTCAATGGTTTGGCCTTAAATCCTGCCTACGCAGGAAGCAGCTCAGGAACAATAGCTGGAATCAATTACAGGACCCAATGGTTAGGCATGGAAGGAGCCCCCAGAACAACATCCGCTAATATTCATAGCCGATACGGTCAGGAAAAATTGGGAACAGGTTTGTTTGTTAGCAATGATCAAATTGGTATTTTTAAAAGGAACCAGATCAGATTGGCCCAAGCCTACCATTTGAGAATGAGGAAGTTTATTATTGGTATGGGGATTCAAGCCAATTATGAGCAGATGACTGCAGGATTTGCCAATGCCCATTATAACTCTGGAACAGGAGATGTAGACAATGCATTCTTGGCCGATCAAACTTTTTCCAACTTGAATTTTGGTGCAGGTTTGTATATGTACAATAATAAGTTTTGGTTTGGTTATTCCGCCCCGGCCTTGATCAAGCAAGAATGGAGTTCCGCCAGTTTAGGCAACCTTTCTGCATACCAGAGCTTTCATCATTTTGTAACAGGTGGATATGTATTCAATTATGGTCGCAAGTGGACTTACAAAGCAATGGGATTGATGAAAATGCATGAGTCATTGGCTCCATCCATCGATGCTGGATTCATGGCTTATTATGGAAGTGTTGTTGGTGCTGGGATTTCTAATCGCATGAATGACGCCTGGATTGCGATGATTGAGTTCCAATTGGGTGATTACGCCAGGTTGATGTATTCATTTGATTATACATCCTCACCATTGAAGAACTATACCAATGGGACACATGAATTGATGATTAAGTTTTTCTTGAGCAGCAATTACAGAGGTCAAGTTTCACCAAGATTATTCTAATAAAATATGAGTGCAAAGAGATTTCTAATTTTCATTTGTTTTTTGTCTCTGGGGAATATCTCCTTTGGTCAAGGTCTTGATTTTTCTCGTGGGGACGACATGATGGCCCGAAAAGCGTATTCAGAAGCCGCGGGATATTTTAAGCGTTATGTAAATAAAGCAGTTGAGGCCAGAGTTAAGCTCTCTAGATGTTATTACTTCATGAAGCAATCTGATGCATGTGTTCAAAGCTATGCTGCTGCTCCTCTGGATTCTTTGAAGGATGTTGACTTGTTTTATTACTCAGATATGCTGTGGCAATTGGGTAAAAAGGATGAATCTCAAAAGATGGGAGCACGCATCAAAAATCAAGTTTTAAGGGATGTAGTTGCAGGGTTTGAATACATACCAGATACTTTGATGATTTATAACGATCAAAATGTTACAGTGCAATCATTGAATTTGAATCCAAAGGGGAATGCATTTGGCCCGCACTGGCACAAGGGTAAATTGTATTATATTGCTAATTCAAAAGAACAATCTTTGATAGATGATTTTTCTACTTCCGATTCATCAACATATCTTGATGTTACTGTGCAGGGTGGTGAGACAGACTTGCCTATGGGTAAAGTGAATTCATCGCGTCATGAAGGTTCTTTTGCCATTAACAATGAAGGCAATAGAATGATCATTACAAGAACTATGGGCGCTGGATTGTTTAGTTCAGTAGAGCAGCCGCAGCTTTTTGAATTGATTCTTAATTCTAAAGGAAAATGGTCTAGAGCCAAAAGATTGAAGTGTACAGACAAGAAGTATTCCTATGCTCATGCTACATTTTCTGAAGATGGAAGAACAATGTACTTTAGTTCAAACAAGCCAGGTGGATTGGGAGGGTTTGATTTGTATTCAGCAAGTCTTGGTGCTGAAGGTTGGGGTGATATTAAGATTCTCTCTAGCAAAATCAACTCTCCTTTTGATGAACTCTTTGCTACAGTTTCAGACGATTATTTATTTTACTCTTCCAACAGACAGGGCGGTGTAGGTGCTTTTGACTTATATGCATGGCACAGAAAAATGGATGTTGTTGAACATTTGCCAATACCCATCAACTCAAGAAGAGATGATTTTGCCATTTCGGATAATGGAAAAGACAGTGTTTGGTTTGTTAGTTCCAATAGAAATTTCAAAGAAGGTAAAGATGAAATTCTTCAAATGACTTTTCCAAAAGTTCAGGAATATCTCTATGTTTATGACAATATGACCAATGATTTGCTCCGCTCCAAAGCTGCAAAGGTATTGTCTGTTGATGCGCGCCTTGTGGATAGTGGTATTGACAATGAAGGGAAGGTTCCTCCCTTTATGAAGAATGGTGATTCTCTTTTTGTGTATGGTTATTATCCGCACAAACTGAAGTTTGATGATAAGTCAGGATTGAAGCGTTTCTTCATTCGCCATTCAAAGAATAAATTAAAGCCCATCAAAGAGATCATGTTGGATGTAGCGATTCCGAAAGAAGTTGCTGATGTGGTTGGCGAGAAGACTTATCAAATAGAGAATAGTGATGGTGGTTACAAAAAAGTGACTTCCATTCATGGAGAAACGAATGTTGCGGCAGTTTTGCCATTTGATCAAATTTCAGAAGGCGATTCTATTAAGGTTTCTATTTTTAAAGGAGACACTTTGATTGCTTCATCTTACCAGATTGTATCAACGAACAATATTTATAGAGCTTCAACCATTAACATCAATGAAAAGAAGTGGATAGCTCAAGTGTTGAACAATGATACTTTATCTAAAGCAAAGGCTCCAATCCGATCATTGAAGTCTATCTATTTTGCAACCAATAAGTGGTTTATCTCACCTGCAGCCAAGAAGGCCCTTGCTGAAGTGGTTGCTTTCATGAAAGAGAATCCAACGGCCGTTATAGAGTGCGCTTCTCACGCAGATTGCAGGAGTTCAAGAGAGTATAATTTGCGTCTTTCAGAACACAGAGCAAAATCTACAGCTGAATATATCTTTAAGAAAGGCATTGCTAAGGATCGAGTGAAATACAAAGGTTATGGGGAAGATAAACCAGTTAATGGTTGTATTTGCGAAGGTAAAGTAGTGCCTAATTGCAATCCAGGTCAGCTTCAATTGAATAGAAGAACGGATTTCATATTGTTAAGTAAATAAGAAAATAGAATGCATAAAAAAGGTGGCCATTTGGACCACCTTTTTTGTTTATTCAAGTTGTTGTTTAAAACAAACCGTGCAATTGGCTGTCAATCGAAGAAATGATTTTACCCAAATCTTCGGCATTCTCGTGGAAACGATTTCCATCAATATCAATGATCAATAATTTTCCTTTGTTGTAAGTGGAAATCCATGCCTCATAGCGTTCATTCAATCGGGTCAAGTAGTCCAAACGAATGGCCTCTTCATATTCTCTTCCTCTCTTTTGAATGTTCTCTACCAATGCGGGTACTCCAGCTCTCAGATAAATCAATAAGTCCGGTGGAGTGATGAATTCATCCATGACAGAAAATAGGTCCGCGTAGTTTTCAAAATCACGCGTTGTCATTAAACCCATAGCATGAAGATTGGGTGCAAAAATAAAGGCATCTTCGTAAATGGTCCTATCTTGAACTACGTTTTTTCCTTTCTTATTCAATTCAATCAATTGAGCCAATCTACTCTTCAAGAAGAAAACCTGAAGATTAAATGACCAACGTTGCATGTCCTTATAAAAGTCTATTAGATAAGGATTGTCATCCACTTCTTCGAAGTGAGGTTGGTATTTGTAATGCTTGGCAAGCAGAGTAGTCAAAGTGGTTTTACCTGAACCGATATTTCCAGCGATCGCAATGTGCATGACGTAATAAAATTTTGTTTAGGTTTCAAAACGTGAAAATAGGGGAATCTAGCGGAATTACCCCATTTGATTGGGAATTGTTGAAAATTATTCTAATGAAGTTTCAATTATGGCTTTATCCCATGAAATAATGGAGTCATTGGAAATACAAAAAGGAACTAATGTTGTTTTATTTTTGAATAGTTTCTGTGACGGAGATGTTAATTTTAATTGTTGATCCTTCCATTCGTAAATTTTACCCTGATCAAATAAATATTGCCCGTTTTCACTAGCGTATTGAGCGGATAGACCTCCCAAAAGATCAAATTCAAATAGATTTTGATGGTCCCAAATAAACAAGCTGTTTTTATGTTCCGTCATACCGATGGCGTTCCAGTCAGACAAAGGATTGAATTGTGGTAGATTATCTAAACTGAACATGACATTGCCCAATGGGTCGATTCTGATTACTCTCAGATTCATGTGGTCAAAGCACCAGAAACCGCCAAGAATGGATCCTGAAACTTGAGTAATCCAAGACTGGGGAATCAATGTTTGCAGCGGTAGATAATCACCTTGCTCGCTTAGGGTGTTGTCTAAAAATACAATTCTTTGCGTTTCTTCAAAAAACACAAATGGTTTTTGTGGCTGAA
>CANGVU010000122.1 GCA_947457325.1 Flavobacteriales bacterium
AAAAGGCTATCCTGCGGGATAGCCTTTTTTTTAATCCTTATCGTAATCAAAATCTCCCTCTTTGAGAGGCCGTGTATTTCTTCGAGCAATCTGATAATCTTGGAACCGGTCTTTGACAAAAACCAAGAACTCATATTGCGAGCTGGATTTCATGAATTCATCTGAAACATTGAGATAGGAAATAAAATCATCAAAATCTTCAGTGCTCAATTCAATGATTTTATAATCCACATAAATGGTGAACAGTTCCTTGAGCAAATCCCTTCGGCGATCATCATTCTCCAACTTGGCAACAATGCGCTTACTCTCTTCTTTTCTGCTCAATTGTTGGTACAAGAATGTAATGGGACTTGACACTGCATTGATTCCTGACAGCATATAATCACTTTCATTGTATCCCAGAGATTGAATATCTTTTTGGATGTCCTCCAAATCTCTCGGGGCAAAAATGTTCAGCGTGGAATAACTGTAGGTGCGTTCATTGAGAAAAATTTTTGGATAATACACTGTTCGTAGAATAGAGTCCTTGAAACAAATTTGCCGTGCATAATAACCCAAGCAAGTAATGGTTAAAGTGTCGGTCTTATTGCATTCAATAACAAAACTACCATCCGGAGATCCAAACGCTCCTTTCTTGGTTCGGGTATTGAGGACAATTGAATTAGGGACAGGCTGACCACGCTCCTCAAGAACTTTTCCTTTGACGCGAATGATTCCTTCCTGCGCATATCCATTGCACACCAGAGAAACCAACAATAGCAAACCCAACCCTCTCATAAAACAAAAATGCATCATTCTCACCTTGAAGCAACGGAATTGTGTTTTTTTTCGAAGCCAACAATGAATGTGTTCAAAATACACTTTCCTATATTTGTTGGAAACTAAACAGAAGACATGAAAAAACTTTTGCTCTTTTTATGCTTGGCCATGGCCCAAGGACTTTTTGCAGTCAATGTTACTTTTCAAGTGAACATGGCCCAACAAACGGTATCTACTAACGGCGTATTTGTTGCTGGCTCATTCCAAGGATGGAACGCCACAGCCAGTCCGATGCAGGACGCTGATGGAGATCTTGTTTACACATTCACTGCAGATATTGCTGCAGGTACAAACATTGAATACAAGTTCATCAATGGTTCCACATGGGAACAAGTACCTGCAGCATGTGGGGTGGGGGGATTCTCTAATCGTTCATTGAATGTACCCAATTCTGATCAAGTTCTGAGTCCGGTATGTTTCAACGCATGTTCTAATTGTGCAGTGGTCAATATGGTTCCCGTAACCTTCCAAGTCAACATGAATGGACAAACCGTTGGTGCCAATGGTGTGCACATCGCAGGAAGTTTTCAAGGTTGGAACCCTTCTTCAACTGCCCTTACAGATAGCAACGCTGACGGAGTTTATGAAGTTACTGTGAATATAGCAGAGGGTGAAACCGTGAATTACAAGTTCATCAATGGCAATGCTTGGTCAGGGTCGGAAACTGTTCCATCCGCTTGCGGAGTGGGAGATGGATTTGGAGGTTTCAATCGTTCCTACGTTGTATCCAATACCAACCCCTCCGTTGTTTGTTTTGGACAATGCGAAAATTGTCAAACATCGGGTTGTATGGATAATACAGCCTGTAACTACAACGCCAATGCCACGACTGACGATGGAAGTTGTTTGATTATCGGAACAACGTGTGATGATGGGGACAACAGCACTGCCAACGATTTGGTGCAAAATGATTGCAACTGCTCTGGAACACCTGCTCTTCCAATCATGGTTATTTTTCAAGTGGACATGAACAATGAAACCATTGATCCCAATGGCGTGCACATCGCAGGAAGTTTTCAAGGTTGGAATGCGAGCGCAACGCCAATGTCCGATAGCAATGCGGATGGCATCTATGAAGCCACCGTTAATTTAGTAGAAGGAGAAGTGGTGAATTACAAGTTCATCAATGGCAATGCTTGGACAGGGTCTGAAACCGTTCCAACAGCTTGCGGAGTGGGAGATGGATTTGGAGGTTTCAATCGTTCCTACGTTGTATCCAATGCCAACCCCACCATTGTTTGTTTTGGACAATGCGAAAATTGTCAAACACCGGGTTGTATGGACAATGCCGCTTGTAATTTCAACGCCAGCGCCACGACCGATGACGGAAGCTGTTTGATCATCGGAACAACGTGTGATGATGGGGACAACAGCACTGCCAACGATCTGGTACAAAACGACTGTACATGCATGGGCACGCCAGCAATACCTACCATGGTTATTTTCCAAGTTGACATGACCAATGAAATGGTTGATGCTACAGGAGTTTTTGTCGCAGGAAGTTTCAATGGATGGGATGCAACAGCAACGCAAATGTCCGAGTTTCAACCTGGACAATACCAAGCCGTCGCGTTTGTCTTCCCTGGTGAAGAGGTACAATACAAGTTCCTCAATGGAAATGATTGGGCAGGTGTTGAATCTGTGCCCACCACTTGCGGAATGGACGATGGTTCAGGTAACATCAATCGCAGTCTTACTGTTGGAACTACGGCCATTACCACTCCCATGGTCTGTTTCTCATCTTGCGAGGCTTGTATACCAGTGGACATGTCATCAGTAACTTTCACTGTGGACATGACCAACGAGAATGTGAGCCCCAATGGTGTGCACATCGCTGGAAGCTTTCAAAATTGGGTTGCAGGCGCTACTCCTATGACCAACAGCGGCAATGGTCTTTACACCTATACCACCAATATTCCCACAGGTACCACCATCCAATACAAATTCATCAATGGCAATGATTGGTCGGGGGCCGAAGAAGTGGCTTTCGCTTGTGCCTTCAATGATGGAATGGGCAACTACAATCGTTCACACAATGTTGTTCCAGGAAACAACAACATTGGACCAGTTTGTTTCACCCAATGTGAGGCTTGCCAGCCGACCGCAGTAGTTGTTGTGCGCGTTGACATGAGCGATGAAACGGTCAGTCCCAATGGCGTTTACTTCACCACGCAATTGGACAATTATACGCCCAATGCTCATGCAATGAGCGATCTAGGAGGAGGCATTTGGGAAGGATCCATGGCTGTACCTGCCAATAGTGATTTGTTCTACCGCTTTGTCAACGGAAACACAACTGCGAATTTTGAGACCGTTCCCGGAACCTGCGGTGCATTGGACAATGGAGAGCTACAACGTTTCATCCCTGTAGGAACAAGCAATTTGGTCGTTGATGCGGTATGCTTCTCCAGTTGTGGAAGTTGCACGGGAATCAATGACGATGTCACCCTCACTTTTCAATTGGACGTCTCCAACATTACCGTTGACCCCAATGGCATTCATATCGCTGGATCGTTCCAAGGATGGAATGCCAGCACAACTGCCATGACCGACTTAGGAAATGGTATTTGGTCCTATTCCTTAACCACGAATCCCAACCAGACTTTCCAATACAAATTCATCAACGGATCGGATTGGAACGGATCGGAGACAGTTCCCGGAGATTGCGGCGTAGACAATGGATTTGGAGGCTTCAACCGGGAGGTTGTATTATCTAGCAACAGCGTTACCCTAATGCCTGTTTGCTTCAATGAATGCGCTACCTGCAATGGAAGCAATTTCATCTATGTGACCTTCAAGGTTGATCTTTCTAATGAAGCCACCATTGATCCGTCAGGTGTTTTCGTTACTGGATCTTTCCAAGGAAACACACTGGGCAGCAGCCCGCTGAATAGCATCGGAAATGGAGTCTACGAAGGAACCTTCCCCATTCCAACAGAGAGTTTTATCTTCTATCGATTCAGCAATGGAAATCAAAATCCTGAAATTGTTCCAAGCGAATGTGGTGTATTAAACAACAACGGATACATGGAGCGGGTATTCCAATTGGGGGCAACTGACACCACCATCAACATGGTATGTTTGAATGCTTGCACACCCTGTAATGTGGATGTTACAGAAACCATGAATGCAATATTGCCCTATCCTAATCCCTTCCAGAATTATCTTCAATTGCAAAATGTGAAGGGAGGTGCCATTCAAATATTGAACAGCATTGGTCAGGTAATGTTTTCCCATCAAAATTTCAACCTTACCAATATCCCAACTGAGTCATGGCCCAGTGGAGTTTACACCTTAAAAACGGGTAGTATTAACATAAAATTGATTAAACCTTAAAACCAACAAAGGGCAGTTTTTTAACTGCCCTTTTTTGTCTTTAACCATTACTTTTGCCACATGAAAAATTTCCTACTGATCATCAGCTTTGCCCTTTCCTTGTGCGGATGGGCACAAAGTTCTCAAGAGTCATTGGACGCACAATTGATGTTCGATATAATGGTCTTGACCTCAGATTCTTTGGAAGGTCGATTGGTGGGGACAGAAGGTGAAGTAAAAGCTTCTCGATACATTGAAAATCGCATGAAAGAAATTGGTCTTACTCCAAAGGCATCTGTAGGATACATGCAATACTTTCAATTCACTCCAAAAGCCTCACCACATAAAATGACCAAAGAAGGTGAAACTACATTGGGAACGGGATATGTAAAAGAACAAACAGGAAGAAACGTCATTGGATTTTGGGACCGTGGATTCGACAAAACCATTGTCATTGGTGCCCACTACGATCACTTGGGTTGGGGGGATGAAAATTCATTGTGGAGCGGAGACAAAGGCATTCACCGGGGAGCGGATGACAATGCCAGCGGCGTAGCCTCTTTGTTGTGGCTTGCAAATTTTTTAAAAAATCAACCTGCCGAGCAACTGGGTAAAACCAACTTCTTGTTCATCGCTTTCAGCGGTGAAGAAAAAGGACTATACGGCAGCAATTATTTTTGTAAGAATCCTACCCTGCCCAAGGAGCAACTGATGGCCATGTTCAACATGGACATGGTGGGTCGATTGAAACCTGAAAGAACTCTGGCCATCAATGGTGTGGGTACATCACCTTTTTGGACCAAAGCCATTAAATCCGAAAACAAAAAGTTGAAGAAAAGTCAATTTGAATTGGTGCTTTCAACCAGCGGAATTGGCCCCAGCGATCAGACTTCCTTTTACAACATTGGAGTTCCTGCCATTCACTTTTTCACTGGACAACACGGGGAATACCACAAACCAACCGACGTCGCCACGCTCATCAATTCTCATGGACTAAAAGACATTTCGCACTTTATCGGTCATTTGATTATCAAAACCAGCCAGCAAGAGAAATTGACTTTTACAGCAACAAAAGATGAAACCAAGGATAACGCA
>CANGVU010000123.1 GCA_947457325.1 Flavobacteriales bacterium
GATATGTAGCAGAAACGCCTGAAGAGGCCAAGAATGCTGCTGTAAGATTAAAAGAAGAAACCGGAACAGGATGGTTTGTTGTGAAGGCACAAATCCATGCAGGAGGAAGAGGTAAAGGAACAGTAACCGAGACAGGCTCTCGCGGCGTTGTCCTAGCCAAGAGTGTTGATGAAGTACCTGAGAAAGCCCAAGCAATTTTGGGTGGACACTTGGTTACTTTGCAGACCAAGGCTGAAGGAAAGTTGGTCAGCAAGGTTTTCATAGCTGAGGATGTTTATGCACCAGGAGCTAGCGAGCCCAAAGAGTTTTATATGTCTGTTCTTTTAGATCGCGGACAGGGTCGCAATGTGATTGTTTATTCACCAGATGGTGGAATGAATATCGAAGAGGTTGCCGAGAAAACACCTGAGCGTATTTACAAAGAAACCATTGATCCTTTGACAGGCGTTACAGATTTTCAAACCAGAAAGATTGCTTTCAATTTGGGATTGAGCGGTGAGGCATTCAAGCAAATGGGCAAATTTGTGAAGGCTTTGTATGCAGCTTACGTAGGTTGTGATGCATCGATGTTTGAAATCAATCCAGTTTTGAAAACATCAGATGACAAAGTCATTGCCGTTGATGCTAAGGTAACATTTGATGGAAACGGATTGTTCCGTCATCCTGATTATTTGGCCATGCGCGATGTAACAGAAGAAGATCCCATTGAGGTTGAGGCCGGCGCAGCAGGTTTGAATTATGTGAAGTTAGACGGTAATGTGGGTTGTATGGTGAACGGCGCCGGTTTGGCAATGGCCACCATGGATATCATCAAGTTGAGCGGTGGAGACCCTGCCAATTTCTTGGATGTCGGTGGTACAGCTGATGCCAAGCGTGTAGAAACAGCTTTCAGAATGATTCTACGTGATTCAGCGGTTAAGGCTATTTTGGTAAATATTTTCGGAGGAATTGTACGTTGTGATCGCGTTGCTCAGGGTGTTGTGGATGCATACAAGAACATGGGAAATATTGAAGTTCCTATTATTGTTCGTCTGCAGGGTACCAACGCAGAGGAGGCCAAGCAATTGATTGACAACAGCGGATTGGCGGTACACAGTGCCATCACTTTGCAAGAAGCTGCTGACAAAGTAAAGGCAGTATTGGCATAAAATACAAATGAATTATAGTTTTCAGAAAGAAAGCGCAATGGACCTACGTTCATTGCGCTTTTTGGTTTTATGGCCGCACAAGCAATCCATGGAGGAGTGTTTGTTGGAGCAAGATTTTGAGGCACATACGAGCCATTTTTCAGCAAGAGATGAAAAAGGTGAATTGGTTTCTTGCTGCACAGTAATGCATGACGGGCGCACAATAGATGGGCAGAACTTCCCTTTGCGATTACGCGCTATGGCGGCTCACCCCTCTATCAGAAGAAAAGGGGTGAGTAAATTGCTTTTGCAATATGTAGAAAATGAGTATCCGGATATGGCCTTTTGGTGCGATGCCCGAGAAGTTGCTGTTCCTTTCTATTTGAATTGCGGTTGGCAAATCATGTCTGATGTGTACAACATCCCCTTGATTGGTCCACATTTTTTAATGGTGAAGAAATAAAAAAAGGCTGAAAATTTTCAGCCTTTTAATTTATCAGGGAAAATGTTTTACTTTAAGTGTCCGTATTGTTCACTATACATCAGCATTTGCTTCGCGAAGCTATCCATATAGGTTACTTGCACATCTTTGATGTTCCCATTTTCATCATTCATAGGAACAAGGACGGGATTCATGAAACCGTTATAAGGAGGAATGTTTAATTTGTTTGATCGCTCAATTACCTCTTGGTGCAAATCCTGGTTGACTTTTCTACCATAATCATTAGCCAAAACACGAGCTGCTTCATAGTCTCCCTCAGATGTAATGCGTTGAACTTCTCTTAGTAGTTTGGCAAAGAGTGTTCTGACTTGGTCATAGTTGGTTATTTCAATAAACGTTTTACCCTCTCGATTAACTACTTGAACACATGGATTGGATTCTTGCGCAGCTTGCTCCATGACCCAATTGCATATCCACGCTCGGTTACGCATGTGGGCTTCTTCAATTTCCTCACCAACTTTCAATCTGCGGAGTTGTACCAAAAGACCATTTCTGAAATAGCCGTCATATTCAGCCTTGCCAACCTCAATGCTTGGCATTAATCCCCATTCCACTAATTTGGGATCCATTACATAATACAAGGCCACTAAATCAGCTCTGCCTTCTTCAATGGTTGAAGCATATTCTTTCAATGTTTGTGAAGATGGAGCAACACCATCCTTTAGTTTGCCACTGGCATGACCAATGACTTCATGCATGGCAGTGTGCATTTTTCCAGCTGCCTCACCAAATTTTATGGCTCTTTCCACTTCTTCTTCGTCATGAGCAAATTCCTTAAGAATGCCAGATCCACCGGCCTTGTTGTTGGCATCTTCAATATTCCCCAGACTAACACTCTTGGAACCATACATGGTTCTTATCCATTGTGCATTGGGAAGGTTTACACCGATAGGGGTGGAGGGATTGGCATCACCCGATTCTCCTGCAACGTTTACAACCTTATAAGTTATTCCCACCACTTTGTCTTTTTTAAAAGCCTTGTCAGTAGGGCTATTGTCCTCAAACCATTGCGCATGATCCATCATGCTTTTCATGCGGGCACTGGCTTCAAAATCATTGATCTCAACGATGGTTTCATAAGAACCACGATTGCCCAGAGGATCATTGTATACCTCAACAAATCCATGTATGAAATCAATGTCCCCTTCTGTGGCTCTTGCCCATTGAATATTGAAATCATCCCAGGCTTTGAGATCACCTGTTCTGTAAAACAAAATGAGCTTGCGCAATGCCACAGCTTGTTTGTCGTTCTCGGCAACTTTTTCAGCTTTTTCTAACCAGTTCACAACTTTCTCTAATGCGGCACCGTACTTTCCGCCAACTTTGTAGACTTCTTCTTGAATTTTACCATCGACTTTTATTAAATCAGCATTGATTCCATAGGATAGTGGTGTTCTGTCTTCTGCCTTGATTTTGCTTTCATAGAAAGCTACAGCCTCCGCTGTGGTGATTCCTGGACCATAAAAGTTTACCGCTGAATTTTCAACCAAACCTTTACCGGCATCTTTCTCTACTTTTCGGGGAGCTATGGTTGGGTCAAAGATTACTTTTTTAATATTGTCTTGACATACAACTTTTGTTTCTTTTAATAGTTGTTCAAAGTATTGTTTTGTAAATTGAGGTTGGTGCTTCAGATTCGAGTAATGGTGATGTATACCGTTGCTCATCCACAATTGCTTGAGATAAGTTTCAAATGCCAACCATTCCGCATTTTTCTTGTCTCCTTGGTATTGGACATATATATTCTCACAGATATTTCTTATTTTCAGGTTGTATACACCATTTTGCGCCCACATGATATCACGACCCGCCAAACCGGCCTGTGTCAAATAGTAAACCAATGATTTTTGTTTCGTTGTCAATTGGTCAAAGCAGGGAATTCGGTACCGCAAGATTCTAATGTCAGCAAAGCGGTCAGCTTCATATACAAAACCTTCATCGCTGTCTTTACATGCTGAGTGTGTCTTTTCTTGGGCAATTCCACTGGATAGCGCAAATGCGAGAATAAAGAGAAAAATAAATTTTTTCATAGCTTGTTTGATATTGGTTAGCAAATTAAAGAGGTAAGTCAACCTCAAAACGCGGGTTTTTCAAATAAAACAGCGACTTATCAACAATGTTGTGGCTGAAATGATTTATCTTCGCTGTCATGTTAACGCTAACTACAGCAGGAGTGAAGATTGATGTCTTGGCCAAGTATGAGCCTGGGATATCAAGTCCTGTTCTGAACAGTTTCGTTTTTTCCTATGAAATAAGCATTACTAATACGAATGATTTTCCTGTGCAGTTGACACGCAGGTTTTGGGATATTTTTGATTCTTCAGGCCATTGCAGGGAAGTAGAAGGAGCGGGCGTGGTTGGAGAGCAGCCGTTTATTGCGGCCAATGAAACATTTGTGTACAGTTCAGCATGTGATTTGCGCAGTCCACGCGGTCGCATGACGGGATATTACACCATGCAGCATGGGTTGACCAAGGAATTGTTTATTGCCAAAGTTCCAGATTTTCATTTGGAAGTCCCCTTTGTAATGAACTGATGATATAGATATCAAATTGAATAAAAAAAAATCCGCTCGAAAGCGGATTTTTCATTTGTACTGGTAAAGTATTATCTTGAAGCACGCTCTTCAGCAATTTTCACATTGATACGGCGACCTTTCAATTCGCTTTGATCCAATGCTGAGATAGCAGAATGAGCAGCGTCGTCGCTATCCATTTCTACAAAACCAAATCCACGTGAACGACCAGTGTCACGATCTTTGATGATGCGTGCGCTAGTTACATTACCGAAAGCCTGAAATGCACTTTCTAACTCTTCTCTAGTAAGGCTGAAGGGTAAGCCTGAAACAAAAATGTTCATGTAATAAAAATTAAAAAAATTAAAACCTACTTGTGTAGGGATAAACAAATATAAACGAAATACTTATCATGTCAAGTTTTTTCTGTGTAAAATGATTTGGTCTACAAGATTAATTCATTGCATTTTTGTAAAATGAATCAATTGGATATAGAGTATTATTGGACCAAAGGCCTGTCTTACGCTGATTTTAGGACTATGATGCATGATTTACATGCCAGGGAAATGGTCACGGGTACCAATCAATCTACGGATTTATTGGCTTACAGCATTTTGAATGAACAACGAATGAATAGAATTGACAAACATGGCGTCATTGCTCAAGTTGTTCCTTCAACGAAGATTAAAAATATTCTGGTCATCACAGAAGGTTGGTGCGGGGATAGTGCACAGATATTGCCTTACATGCAAAAGTGGGCAATGGCCAAAGGACATGATTTGCGTATTGTTCTTAGGGATGAGAATTTAGATCTGATGGATCAATTCCTTACCAATGGAGCTCGTGCTGTACCCATGTTTTTATTTATCAATAAGGAAGGGGTTGTTGAAGAGCAGTGGGGAGCTAGACCTAAAGTCTTGCAGGATGCGGTTATGCAGTGGAAGTCAGAGGGATTGACCAAAGAAACTTTTATTACCATGATTCACAAATGGTATGCGGATGACAAAGGTGTTACTTGCATAGAAGAATGGGAGCACCTCTCATCGGCCAAGTGATGCGTCTTATA
>CANGVU010000124.1 GCA_947457325.1 Flavobacteriales bacterium
CTTTCTACCCGAAAATGTTGACTTTAATGTCATAGACCATTTTGAAAAAGTTACCGATGAGGATGCTGCTAAAATGACAAGACGCATTCCCAGAGAAGAAGGAATCTTTGCTGGAAATTCAGCGGGTTCTGCAATGGCCGGACTTATTCAAATGAAAGACAGATTCAAAGAAGGTGATGTTGTAGTGGTAATATTCCACGACCACGGCACACGTTATCTGGGTAAAATGTTTAACGATGACTGGATGAAAATGAAAGGTTGGTTGTAATCAGCCCTTTAATTTCTCCCCATTCTTGTAATACGTTCGCTTTAATTCTTTTCCGCTTTTATCGTCATAGCGAACTTCTTTCCCGTGCTTTTTTCCGTCCTTGTAATGAGATACTTCGATTAACTTTCCTTTCTCACTAAATTGTTTTAACTCACCATCCAACTGACCATTTTTGTACGAACAAGTGCGCAAAGTTGCTCCATAAGGATAACGGTAAATCCAACTTCCATCAGGCTTTCCTTCTTTAAAATTGCCTTCACTGATGGGTTTTCCAGCCTCATTATACATCACATTCCTACCGTGCAACTCGCCCAATAAATTGTAGGACTCCGTTTTCTCGGGAATTCCCTTTTCATTCCAGTAAGTCCATGTTCCTGATTTGACATTATCCGTCCAGTGGCCTTTGTATTTTGCATTTCCGTTGGAATGATAGCCGGCCCAATCGCCATTCATCTTACCCTTTCTAAAACTCCCTTCATCCATCATCTTGCCGTTGTCATAATAGCTAATCCAATGACCTTCCTCTAAATCATTTTGAAAATGCCCATCGTGCAATACTTGACCTGTTTCAAAGTAGGTTATCCAATACCCATTTTTTTTATTGTCATCATAGCTGCCCACTCTCCAGGCAGTACCATCTTTGTAATTGAATTTCCACTCACCTTTCCTTTTTCCTTTTTCATAAATACCTTCTTCAGATATCTGACCATTGGTATAATAGTAAGTCCATCTACCATGTTGAACATCGGAAAGAAATGAGCCCTCCATTTCCTTTATTCCATTCTGATAAAACCATTTCCAAGGGCCATGTTTCCCACCTTGAAAATGCAAACCACTCAGAATGGTATCGCCATCAGAATCCCACTGCATGATTTCACCATCTAGAACACCTTCTGAATAACCTATCATCTCTTTTACATTTCCATTCACATAATAAGATTCCCATACATCATTTTTTTGTCCTTTGAGATAACTTCCTGACACCTTAATCGAACCACTACTGAAATACTCAGCAAATGGTCCATCTAAAATACCGTCCTGGTATTGTTGTTTAATAACCACACGTCCATTCTCTTTAACTATTTCAACACCATTTCCATCGTGAACAGCGCATACGCCGTTTTCACAGATCTCCCAAACCTTGACATACTCACCTTGATATTCCTCTTTTCTCGTCAACTGTCCCTTTTCATCAAAGTTTTCCCACACCCCCGACCTTTTTCCTTTTTCAAACTGCCCTCTCTCCAATACTACACCGCTTTTAGAAAGCAAAGTATGGGTGCTGTCTTGTTCGCCTAATGTGAAAAATGCTTTGATCATGGGCTGCCCGGAATCGTAATACTTGATGCTACTGCCGTGCAGTTTCCCCATAAAATACCATGACTCTTCACTCAATTTTCCATTCTCATAATATTTCCAGAGACTATCCTCCAATCCATTGAAGTAAGTTCCCTTCATGATCACAATTCCTTTTTCATCCGTCGCCTCATAGGATTGGCGTGACTGCGCAATCGAAAACAATGCGCTTCCGAATAAAAACAAAATCAAAAAATTCATTTTCATATTGGCTAATTTAACGTCAACCAAGTGCAAAATACTGGACGAGTTTAAAACCTTTGAACAAGGAAATATGCAAGAAGTTTTGGGTTATCTTGCACCATGCAAAAATTGTTTTTTAAAAACACAGTATTTTTCCTTGCAGCGGCTGCTGCGTGGGTGTCATGCGGATTCTATTTGATGCAACATTCCCCAATCAAAGGAGGACTCAATGAAGAAGGCTACGGAATCAATCCCAGCAGCAGAAAATATTTTGAATTCATGCGCAACCACGATCCAGAAACGGGTGAAATTCCTGACAATTGGAGACAATTGCAACAGGAGTTTGCGAACCGAATGCCCAGACGTGCAGACCGAAACTTGAACTGGGAGCAGAGAGGCCCGTTCAATATTGGGGGAAGAACGCGTGCATTGGCCATTGATGTATTAAATGACAACCACATCATCACAGGTGGCGTCACCAGCGGAGTATGGTCAAGCAATAACGGAGGAAACTCATGGACCCATGGCACAGAAGCCCAGCACATCCACTCCCTTTCCTGCATTGTTCAAGATACAAGACCAGGACATGAAAACACTTGGTACTATGGAACAGGAGAAGAATTTTATGGCGTGGTGAGTGGCACCAGCTTCACTTCTCTGTTTTCTGGAGATGGTATTTTTAAAAGTACTGACAATGGAACTTCTTGGCAACCCTTGGCCAGCACGCAAAGTGGCACACCACAATATCAACTTCAAAATGGAAGCTATGACTTCATCTGGCGAATGGCCGTTGACATTTCTAATACCGTTGAGGACGAAGTTTACGCGGCAGTTTACAATGGCATTATTAGAAGCACCGACGGAGGAACAACTTGGCAAAATGTTTTGGGATTTGGAAGTGGACCTTCAGAATTTACAGATGTCTTGGTAACCCCAGAAGGGGTTGTTTACGCAACGTTTAGTGACAACACCACCAATGGAGGCGGATTTTATCGTTCAGAGGATGGAGTCAATTGGGTTGGAATAAATCCTACACAACCTGAAATTGCGAATTTGAGAAGAACGGTGATGACGATGAATCCTCAAAATCACAATGAAATATTTTTCCTAGGAGAAACGCTGAATAACAACCAATACGCATTGGATCACTTTTTATACAAGTACACTTATGTTGATGGTGATGGCACAACTGGAACTTGGGAAAATCGTTCTGCCAATCTTCCTGATGATGCTTGCAACTTAAATACAGGAATTGACTTTGATTTTGGAACTTTCCGTTCACAATACAGCTATGACCTTACCATTGCCCATCACCCAACCAGCAACGTATTGTTTATTGGGGGAATCAATCTGCACAGAGGGATGGATGGATTCAGCACCGACACCAACGATTGGATTGGCGGCTACCGATGCAATCCACAAGCACCATGGCACTATGTATACCCCAATAACCATCCCGATCAACATTACATGGTGTTTCACCCTACCAATCCCAATGTTTTGTACAACACCAATGATGGTGGAATCTACCGTACAGATAACTGCATGGCTGACAGCATTGAATGGATCTCATTAAACAATGGATATATCGCCAGCCAATTCTATACCGTTGGATTTGAACAAGGATTGAGCAATTCCGATTTTGTTATGGGTGGTATGCAGGACAACGGGACATGGATCACACACACAGCTGATGCCAGCCAACCGTGGAAAGAAGTACATGCAGATGATGGAGCATTTTGTGCAATACCGCAAGGCCGCGACTTCGTCATTTCCTCTTCACAATCTGGAAGAATGATGAAAAAACTAATTGATGATCAGGGGAATTTAATTGGCACGGAGCGAATTGACCCCCAAACTGCGCCATCCTATCTTTTCATCAATCCTTTGCTTTTGGACCCCGTCAATCAGCAGGACGTATTCATGGCGGCCAACAAATCCATCTGGTATTTGCCTGATGTGCAAGACATACCTGTAACAGGCAACTATCCCACCAAATTGGCTGACAGTATGTGGGTGAGACTCACCACGTCATCTGTGCCGCTATTGGCCGGAGCCATCAGTTGTTTGGACAAACCCATCAACAACAACAATGTCATCTACTACGGAACCAACCAAGGCAAAGTATATCGCTTGGACAATTGCTACAGTGAAACCCCAACGCGTGTAGACATTTCAGACACTCAATTTCCAACCAATGGATATGTATCCAGTATTTCTGTCAATGACTACCATCCCAACGAGATCTTGATTGGTTTTTCCAACTACAACAAAAAGAGTTTATTCCATAGCATGGACAGTGGAGATACTTGGACCGATGTCAGTGGAAACTTGGAAGAAAATCCAGACGGAACTGGAGCGGGACCTGGCGTTTATGGCGTAGAGATTTATCCCAGTGATCCTCCTCAATACTTTGTAGGAACCAGCGCAGGGTTGTACTCAACTACAAGCTTGGACAGTACAAGTACTATTTGGGAAATGGAAGGAGCTAGCACCATTGGCAATGTCATCATCAATCAAATCAACAGCCGACCATATGATGGATTGTTGGTTGTGGGCACGCATGGCAATGGTATTTGGACAACACACTTGCAACCCGCCGTTGGCATTGGATACAACGCACAAGACTGGAAGAAAGATTGGCGTGTTTACCCCACTCAGGTGCGGGATGTTCTCAGGTTTGAAGCACCTAATCACGCTAGCGGAAAAGTCACCATTCGCATGTATGACCTTTCTGGTCAACTCATCATCGAAGATCATTTCCAAGCAGAAAAAAAATTGCATCAGATAAACACGCAACACCTTACTTCAGGCATGTATTTATTTGTTATAGAAAACAACGGAAAGAAAACCACAGGAAAAATAATTCATGAGTAACAGCATCATCTCCTCCAATGAAGCACCCAAACCGGTTGGAGCCTATCCGCACGCTAGACGTGTGGGAAACCTTTTGTTCTTGAGCGGCGTTGGCCCTCGAATAGCTGGATCTGACGCCAACGATAGCGGCGTACCCGGCTTGGTACTTGACAAAAATGGAAACTTCTTGGAGTTCGATTTTGAAGCGCAGTGTCGCAATGTATTTGACAATGTCAAAAAAATTTTAGAAGCTAGCGGATCCAAATGGGACAATTTGGTGGATGTCACCGTTTTTTTGGTCAACATGAAGCGTGATTTTCACACCTACAATCGCTTGTATGCAGAATATTTCAAAGATGCTCAACCCTGCAGAACCACTGTTGAAATCAACTCTCTGCCTACCCCAATTGCCATCGAATTAAAATGTATTGCCACCATTGAATAATTTTTGGCAAAGGATTTGCGTTAGGCAAAAACATGAAAACGAAAGTGGTTTTATTTGCCC
>CANGVU010000125.1 GCA_947457325.1 Flavobacteriales bacterium
CCATTTGAGATGATTGTTTACACGGTAAGGTCATTGAATCATGTAGAGCCTCTGACAGCATCTGGATATCCGGGGCGTTGGAACAAGTCTGATCAATTTGTCATTTACGCTGCTGAATCAAGATCTTTGGCTTCATTGGAATGGTTGGTTAACCGTGGTGGGCGAATTTTATCTTTGGATTTTGTTCTGTTAGCATTAAAATTAAAGATCGAAGTGAATCATGTTAAATTATTGAATGATAATTTATTAATGAAAAATTGGAGATCGCTTGGGGCGTATTCGAGTTTGCAGGAACTGGGTAGCCAATGGTACAAGGAGGAAACATACAAAGTTCTATCTGTACCAAGCGCATTGGTCCCGGAGGAGCGGAACTTGGTCATACATCAAGGGTTGGGAACACGGAATGATTTCATTGAGGTATTGGATGTCCAACCAGTTGAATGGCTTTCTCGTTTACAATGGTAATAATCCACTTTTGAATCATAATTTATATTATGTAAAGTTGTAATTTCGCGTATAAACTACTCTTGTTCAATATGTTCCGATATTGGCAAATAAAAAAAGCCGCCCCTTCTGGGACGGCTTTAACTTTTGAATAAATAACTGATTACTTGTACAGGTTCGACTTTTCACGATCTCCACCTTTTAAATAAGTCTCTTTCAAAGCTTGTTTTAACTGGGTGTCATTTGAATCTTGTTTGTAACAAATCTCAAAATAATTGGCCGCTTTCAAATACATTGGCTTCAATTCTGCCTTGCATGCATCAAACTTGGCTGTTTCTCTCGGAGGAATTCCATCACAAACTTTTCCTTTCTCTTGTGCCTGATTGTAATACAATGCGCCGATGTTGTAGGCTGCATCGAAATAATCTGCCTTGATGCTCAAAGCGTTCAAATATGCTTTTTCTGCTTCAATGGTATTGTTTTCCTTTTCGTAAGTCACACCCAAAACGAACCAAACACTTTCATTTTTAGGATCTGACTCTGTCAAAGCTTTTAAAACTCCTTGTGCCTTTGCATAATCCTTGTCATCAATGTAAATGTTCACTTCAGAGCGAAGGAATTCTGCATCTTTTGGATATTGTTGTCTGGCTTGAGTTAGAATTTCAATAGCCTCAGCTTTCTTGCCTTGAGCAATATAGATATCACTGATACCCAAATAAGAATCTCTTACATTGTATTTGTATCCGATACACTTTTTGTAGTTCGCGATGGCATCATCCGTTCTTCCAGCTTTGTGATAACAGAAAGCTGAATTGAAAATGAATACTGTATCAATCACTCCCAAAACGCCAGAAATTTCAACGATGCTTTTGAATTGGTCTCCTGCAGCGCTAAGATTATTTGATTTATAGGATTTCTCAGCATTCTGACCCATTACGGCCTTCAACATGTCCAATTCTGTGGCTACTTCTTTGATATAATCTTTGCGCTTATCAATTTCGAAATACTTGGAAAATGCAGCTAAAGAACTAGTCAAGGCATCAGGATACTTGGCGAATAAAACGGAATCTTTAACCAAATTGGCGTAGATGTTACCACGATATCTCCAATATTTCTCTTTTTCAGTAGCTTTGGGATCGGTCATGGCCTCGTCAATGTATTGCTTGGCGTCTTCAAATTTACCTTCCTTATTGGCGTTGTAGGCGCTGGTTACTTTGGGTTGTGCCTGGGCCATCCATCCTGTTGCCATTATCAAGGCAACCATAATTGCTTTTCTCATATTCTTTTGATTTGGTTTCAATGTTTCAATCTTCTTGCCATTTTTATTCTTGATGCAATTGATTGAACGTTTTCACAAATTAATCTTGATTTTCTTCGGTATTGTTTTCTTCAGTGGTTTCTGGTTCATTGGCAGCAATGCTTCCGTCTTCTTCCATCACAATATCAGATGATCTTTCATCATCCTCATCGTCTTTGATGACAGCAGTCACCGCAGCAATGGCGTCGTTTCCGCGCAAACTGATTAATCTAACCCCTTGTGTGGCGCGCCCCATAACCCTCAAGTCTTCTACTTTTAGGCGGATGGTGATTCCTGAACGGTTGATGATCATGAAGTCCAATTCATCATCCACGGAAAGAATGGCAATAAGGTTTCCGGTCTTTTCCGTAATGTTGATGGTCTTGACTCCTTTTCCGCCTCTGTTGGTGATGCGGTAATCTTCCAATGCAGATCGCTTTCCATATCCTTTGTCGGAAATAACCAAAATGTCTCGGTCAGGATTGTCAACGCACACCATTCCGATTACTTCATCTTTCTCGCTTCCCAAAGTCACGGCCTTCACCCCTTGTGCAGTTCTTCCGACAGCACGAACGGTCTTCTCATTGAAACGAATGGCTTTTCCTTCTGATGTACCCATCAAAATTTCACATTCACCATTGGTCAATTTGGCTTCCAATAACTCATCCCCATCTACAATGGTGATGGCATTGATACCAGAAGAGCGAGGTCTTGAGTACGCTTCAAGCAATGTCTTTTTGATCAACCCTTGTTTGGTGCAAAGGATAACGAAGTTCTTGCTGACATACTCTTCGTTCATCAAATCCTTTGTCGGGATGTAAGCCAAAACAGTATCGTCTTGTTCAATTTGAAGCAAGTTTTGAATGGCCCTTCCTTTTGATGTTTTGCTTCCTTCTGGGATTTCAAACACGCGCATCCAGAAGCAACGTCCTTTTTTGGTGAAGATCAACAACCAATCGTGGTTGGTGGCTGTGAAAATATCTTTAACAAAATCTTCTTGTCTTGCAGAAGTTCCTTTTGATCCTACTCCACCTCTGGCTTGTGTTCTGTATTCAGCTAGGTTTGTTCTCTTGATGTATCCGGCATGGGTAATGGTCACAACCATGGCCTCGTCTGGAATCATGTCTTCAATACTCAAATCTGCTGAGGAGAATTCAATCACTGATCTTCTCTCATCGCCGAACTTTTCTTTCAAATAGAACAACTCATCTTTGATGATGCCCATTCTCAACTCCTCACTAGCCAAAATTTCTTTCAACTTTTTGATCAAGGCCATCAACTCATCGTATTCGGCTTTGATCTTATCTCTTTCCAAACCGGTCAAACGTTGCAAACGCATGTCCAAAATGGCTCTTGATTGAATCTCACTCAAACCAAAATTGGCCATCAATCCATCACGCGCCTCATCAGGAGTTTGCGAAGCCCTAATCAATTTGATGACAGCATCGATGTTATCCAATGCAATCAAATATCCTTCTAAGATATGAGCACGCTCTTCGGCTTTGCGCAACTCATACTTGGTACGTCTTGTAACCACCTCGTGGCGGTGCTCAACGTACAATGAAATCATGTCTTTTAATCCCAAGGCCTCTGGTCTTCCCTTCACCAACGCAATGTTGTTGATAGAGAAAGATGTTTGCAATGAGGTATACTTGTAAAGATTGTTCAATACCACATTGGTGATGGCGTCTCTTTTGATTTCATAAACCACACGAACCCCATTTCTATCTGACTCGTCACGGATTTCTGAAATCCCTTCGATCTTTCCTTCTTGAACCAATTCCCAAGTGCGCTTGATCATATCCGCCTTGTTCACTTGATAAGGGATTTGATCCACAATGATGCACTCACGATTGTCCACTTCCTCCACACGAGCGCGGGCTCTGAGCACTACCCTTCCGCGGCCTGTGTGATAGGCGGTTTTGATACCATCCACACCATGAATCACACCTCCTGTTGGAAAATCTGGAGCTTTTACAAACTCCATCAATTCATCGACAGTAATAGCATTGTTGTTGATGTAAGCAATGGTTGCATCGCAAACTTCTGTGAGATTATGTGGGGCCATGTTGGTGGCCATACCTACAGCAATACCCGATGCTCCATTGATAAGAAGATTCGGGATTTTTGCTGGCATGACCGTAGGCTCTTGCAAGCTATCATCAAAGTTGGGTTGAAAATCAACCGTTTCTTTGTCCAGGTCTTCCAATAATTCTTCTGCAATTTTTCTCAAACGCGCCTCAGTGTAACGCATGGCAGCGGCGTTGTCACCGTCCATGCTACCAAAGTTACCTTGTCCATCCACCAAAGGATAACGCAAACTCCAATCCTGGGCCATGCGCACCATGGTATCATAGACAGAGCTGTCACCGTGCGGATGGTATTTACCCAAAACTTCCCCGACGATACGAGCCGATTTTTTATATGGTCTATTGCTCAATACGCCCAAGTCCAACATCCCGTACAACACCCTGCGGTGAACAGGTTTAAGACCATCACGAACATCCGGAAGTGCCCTACCAACGATCACCGACATCGAGTAATCGATGTAGGCTGATTTCATTTCCTCTTCAATATTAATCCGGACAATTTTTTCGCCTTCCATAATTCAATTTTTTTATTTCAAAACACCACTTGTGTGGTAGCGTGCGAATTTAATCAAAGCCTTATGAATATTGGGTTTCGCTACCCCCTACATTTATTCACATTCACACAAAAAAGTGTGGATAATTAATGTTAACCCATCATTGTTTTGGGATTATCCCGAATAAATTTGAAGCATTAACTAAAAAGTAGATTGGATGGAGGCTAAATTTTCACCACAAGTAAAAGATGTATTGTCTTTTAGTAGAGAAGAAGCATTGCGTTTGGGGCACTCTTACATAGGTCCTGAGCATTTGATGTTGGGTATAATCAGAGAAGGAGAGAGTTTGGCGGCCAACCTCATGAAAGGCATGGGTATTGATATGAATTATTTGCGCAAGCAAATTGAATCTACAATGCGATTGGCGTCTGTGGCCACTGCCAATCAAGGATTGCAGACGGTGCCATTAACAACACAAGCAGAGAGGATTTTGAAGTTGACCTACTTAGAGGCCAAAAATTTCAAGGCCAGTTTAGTAGGCACAGAACATTTGTTATTGAGCATTTTAAAAGACCAGGACAATGCTGCTACGCGCACAATGGTTGGTTTTGGTATAGATTACAAAATGGTGCGCGAGGAATTGATTTCATCTGAAGGATTGGATTCGCCTTCAGATACTCCTTTGAATACACCGCGAGCTGAGTTCCCATCAGCGGATGATGATGATGATCAATTCATGGGCAGCAGCAGCGGTTCATCAGCGGCCAAGAAGCCAGGGGACAACAAAAGCAAGACCCCAGTTTTGGATAATTTCGGAAGAGATTTAACC
>CANGVU010000126.1 GCA_947457325.1 Flavobacteriales bacterium
TATGTTTATGAACCGTCTTTAGATATCGATAATTATCTCAATCGTGATTTATTGGGAACAGAAGGGGTTCAGTTGTCTTGCAAATATGCGGGAAACAAAATCAGTGTGTTCAGCTATGGAATAATCAATCGAGATATCGCACATGATTTGATTGATGAGATGCAAGGAGAAATGGGACAGATGTACTATGGTTTTCCTGGTTATAAGTATCATTTACATGGGGCTTATCACTTTACCAAACACCTAAGTATGAATGCAGGACTGACCAAACAAGGTCCGTTTCATTATTTCGAGAATGAGTATTTTGAAAATGGTTTTTTGATGCAATTGGGACTGAATGCACAACTGCTCAAAAATAGAAATTTACAGATGGGCTTGGCCGTTAAAAATTTGACAGATGCAGATTTTTGGGTGACAAGTCCAACCAATACTTCCATTCTGCCTTTACCCTTGTTGAGTAGACAACTTCAGTTTTCATTACAATATCTGTTTTACTGATGAGCATGATAAAGTCAATATTTCTTTCTGCATGTCTCTTGATTTTTGTCAATCAAACCTTTGCACAGAGCACTGACTCTCTGCAGATCATGAATGGTCGCCTGGATGATGGATATACTTTTTTATCTGAAAATCAGTTTGAGAAAGCTTCGCGAATTGGGCTTCAAGTTTTGCAGTTTGGACGAAAAACCAACAATCCTCAATTGTATGCTCAGTCTTGTTTGCTTTTAACCGAATTGTCATTGCGTTCAGGCAATTTTAATGAAGGGATAAAATTTGCTTCGAGAGGAATGGAAAGTGTGAAGGAAGTTGATGAGTATTTGTGGTGCAGTATCGGTGTAGCCATGGTAGATCTGTATTTGAGCTATGGTGTGCCGGAAAGGGCTATCGGCTTATCTCAAAGAATTTACGATAAAAAGAAATTAACCAAAAGTCAGGAATTTCGATTGCTCAATATCTGGGCGAGGTCACTTCATGCGCTTAACCAAGACAAACAGTCAGAGGAGTTACTGAATCGTTTTTTCGAATCTCGACAAGCTGATTTTTATAAAAACCCCAATCCTTATTTGGATTTGTTTGAGTTGTGGGTTGATGCCATGTCAATGAATTTCAAAAGTAAAGATGCTTATTTGCAGACCATCAATCTGCTTTCATTGATTGAAAGGACGGCCAGCAAAGAGAAGTTGTTTGTATTGAATAACAAGGCCGGTGAGCTGTGTATTCACTTAAAAGATTACAATAAGGCCATTTCATTTTTTAATGAAGCATTAGCTCTAAATGATAATCAATGGAAACACCAAGAAAATTACGTGATGCTCAATTTGGCAAGAGCATACTATTTGTCGGGAAATTATGATCGAGCGTTTGATGTCGCAGAGCAATTATATATCGTTGCTGAGAAAAATAATTTTATGTTTCAAAAGGCTATAACAGCAGCCTTCTTGGCAAGGTTACGTGTTGCTAGCAATTCGATATCTACTGCAGTTGAATGGGCAAATGTTGCTTATCGATTGAGTGAGGAAATGGATGATAAACTGCTACAGCATCAGGTAGCTTTGTTGTTGTCCGAATTGTTCGAATTAAACAATGAGTTTGATCGCAGTAGCAAATTCAAGCTGAAAGCTTCCCAAATTCAGGAAAAAATTCTTTTAGATGAGCAGAACAATAAGTTGAAGCGCGCTAATTTGAATATCGATATTGCCAATGCGGAGTTTGAAGCCATCATGGAGCTACAGAATTTTGAGAAGCAGCGGCTCATCTTGAATGATAAGTTGAAGAAAATTCAATTTGAAACTGAACGCCAAGAGGAGAAGTATCTCTATGATCTGCGCATTGCCAATGAAGGAATAGAAAAAGAAAGGGCATTTAATCGAATTCAAAAACTAGAGGCTGAAAAGTTGAATGAAGTTCAACGTTATCAAATCTCTGAGCTTGAAAATAAACGAAAGTCCAACTTGTTGAGCATTGCAGAATTAAAAAACCAAAAACAAGACATCGAGAACAAGAATTTGAACTTGAAGTTGAAAAATGATAAGCTTGCAGCACAAGATGAGTTGAACAAGAAAGAAATTGAATTTCGCAAGAAGCAATCTTTATTTGGAATCTTGTTTACAGGAATTGTTTTGTTGATTCTCATTATCATCGTTTTCTTTTTTCGAAAAACCAGAAGCCAGAATAAGATCATTGAGAAAAATAACCAAGAGATTCAGCAGATCAATACTGAGTTGGGAGAGAAGAACAATGAGATTGTTTCAGGTATTCAATATGCCAGTAAATTTCAAGAAATGGTTTACCCCAAAGAGGCTGATTTGTCATTGTACTTTAACGATGGCTTTATCATTCATCGACCTTTGGAGATGGTAAGTGGTGATTTGCCTTTTATTTTTAAAATACAGGATCAAGTTTTTGTTGCAGCAGTGGATTGTATTGGTCATGGTGTAAGTGCTTCAATGTTGTCCATCATGACTTATTTTGGTTTGACAGATATAATACGCAATAACCCGGATGAGAATTGCGCAGAAATTTTAAGATTATTGCACCGAAGATTGGTGTTGAGTTTGTCACAATCAGAGACTAGAAATTATATTGTGAGTGTCGATTTATCGCTTTTGAAGTATGATATTGCATCAAGAAAATTGCAGTTTTCTGGCGCCAATTTGCCTATGCTAACATTGATAAATGGCGACGTTCAAATGTTTAAAGGGGCTCACATTTCAATTGGTGAGAATGTAAAAGAAGATCGTTTGAATTTTATCAATTATGATGTACAATGTCAAACGGGTGATGAGCTTTATCTTTTCAGCGATGGTCTTTATCATCAGTTTGGAGGACTGGACGGGAAACAAAAATTATCCAAGAAACGTATAGTCCAAAAGTTGAATGAAATTCAAGGCTCTGCCTTTGAAAATAGAAAGAGTGAAATGAATCAATTGTTTGATGATTGGAAAGGGGAGTGCGGTCAAACAGATGATTTAGTGATTTTGGGAATAAAAGTATAAAGTGAAACCTACGGTACTCAAATATCAAGTACGATTAACTTCTTTGGAGGTTGAATCTGTTATAGACAGAATCGTAAAGGAGTCCGAGCAACTAAGTATTCATAAACGTTTCTTAAAAATTACAATCAATTGTTTGGTGGAGTTGATTGATAATGCTTTTCGATATTCTTCTGCTGTTGGTGAAGTGTTGGTCGATATCGAGCTAACTTCCGAGCAGGTTTCCTTTGTCGTCATGAATCAATCAACGCTCAATGATGTCGAGGTACTGATGTTGCAAGTTGAAAGCTATAAGCGCATGACGGATGAAGAATTGGATTTGCTTTATAGACAGAAGTTGTCTAACAATACATTCAATGAACGCGGAGGTGCTGGTTTGGGCCTTTTACAGATTATGCGCAAAGATTGTTTGAAAGAGATTGTGATTTCCCCAAAGTTGGGCGCGTCGAGTAACGTATATTGCAGGGTAGATTTAAAATTGAAAAAATGCAATCGTGATGAGTGATTTGTTCATCCTTTCCTCAAACAATACCCCCGGTGTTGAGTTCTCGTTGAATTCAAAGATTCAAAAAGTCTCTGGTATTTCTACCCCCATTGATTCATTTGAGTTCTATCGTCCATTGATTCAATGGATTTCCGATCATCAAGAGAATATTCAGAATGATACAGTATTCAGATTTGAGTTGAACTACTTTAATTCCTCTTCTATGAAGGCTTTGTTATGGCTCATTCAGGCCATTGCCAGTGGAATTGGTCAAGGTAAAGCATGGACCATCGATTGGGTGGTGACAGAAGAAGATGAATTCATGGAAGAGGCAGGAGAGTCTTTTCAATCACTGATTGACATTCCTTTGAATATTGTTCGCGTCTAATCTGAAGTGATTTTCAATGGACTTGCGGTCTATGCCCATGTGCGTTACAAATCGAACTTTGTTAGGGCCAAATGGAAAACACAGTATTTCTTTGTCTTTCATCTCTTCTACAAATGATGCAGCGCCTCGAGGGTCAATGGTTTCTGCAATGACAATGTTGGTTTGAATAGGGTAAACCGAAGAGATATTGGGATGGGTCAATAATATTTCACCCAAATATTTGGCATTTTGATGGTCGTCTTGTAGTCGTTCAATGTTGTTTTTTAATGCAAATAGTCCTGCCGCAGCAATGATGCCTGCTTGACGCATTCCGCCACCCAAAGATTTCCGTCTTCTTCTGGCTCTTTCAATGAAATCTTTTTTTCCTAATAATAATGATCCCACAGGAGCTCCTAACCCTTTGCTCAGGCAAATGCTAATAGAATCAAAAGATTGCGCATATTCGGTTGGCGAGATTCCAGTTTCTATCAAGGCATTGAACAATCTTGCACCATCACAATGCAATTTCAATCCGTAAGTTTGGCAAACACTTTTTATTTTTTTGATTTCATTAAAATCCCAGATTGCACCACCACCTTTATTCATGGTGTCCTCGATACAGATCAAACGGGTTAAAGGCAAGTGAATATCATTTTTATTGTTGATGTTAGATACAACATCCTCAGCCGTAAACATTCCAAAAGGCTTTTCTATCAAACGCACACTGCAGCCTGAATTCAAAGCGATTCCGCCTCCTTCATAAATATAAATATGAGCCAAGTTGGAACAGATAACTTCGTCACCTGGTTGGGTATGAACATTGATGGCAATTTGGTTGGTTTGGGTTCCCGAACTGCAGTACAGTGCCGCCTCCATTCCAAACAAATCCGCCGCAAATTGTTGCAGCTCATTAACAGTAGGGTCTTCACCAAAAACATCATCTCCCACAGGAGCCTGATACATGGCATCCTTCATTTCTTTTGAAGGAAGGGTAAAGGTATCACTTCTTAAATCAAGCATACTAAGCGTTTTGTGTTTTGAATTCAGAAGTGAAATGGAAGGTCAATTCAGGGTAGTTGTTTTGTTCCATGTCCAAAATAAATTTACTAGGAGCAAGATAAACATCATGTCCTTCCTTGTCAATCACCATATTGTTGCCTTTGATCCTTTTGAACTCACCTAATTTGGCATCATCTGTTGATGTAATCCAGCAAGCTTTGTAAAATGATTTGGTTTCAAAATCGCACTTTGCACCGTATTCATGTTCCAACCTGTATTTAATTACTTCAAACTGCAGCTCA
>CANGVU010000127.1 GCA_947457325.1 Flavobacteriales bacterium
AAGTCTGCGGTAACATTTGAGAATCCCCGGTAGGCGGGATATCCAGAAGGGCCTGTTGAACGTTTGAATCCCAATGATTTGTCATCCATTATTATCAATGGTTCATTGATATCTTCAAAGATGCCAGCACTTACCAATATCCCCTTAAAGTTGAGATTGGCTGTTTTGAAATTGTCCAAGGAGTCCAATGTAAACGGATCAAGCTTGTAATAAAACTTGTCCTTGGGATAGCGGCCTTGTTGAATGCTTGGATTTTCCCAGTCGACGTAAGAGTTTTTAGTTGTTGTGATGTAAGGATATTGCGGGTACTTTTTGGAGTTGGCACCGCTCTTATTGGTTGGCGCATCGATATACAAGACCCCTGTAATGTCCTTGATGGTGGTCTTTACGCGAATTTTAGGATATTCTCCAAATTGATTTTTAGGCTGTGTCTCATCGTTGATATAGATCTGACAAGTATCAATTTTTTTCATGTCAACTTGAAACTTGTCATAGTCAAAGTAATAATTGCTGCCCCTAAACTCTAAGTTGCCCGCTTTTAGCACCCCGTCGAAAATCAAATCGCGGTTTTTCTTTAAGGTTAATTCTTGACCTCTAGGGTAAACCATTACTTTTTGAGAATCGCTGATGTAGAATTTACTCACTCCTTTCAGCTCAAAGTCATTGTTGAGCAAATTCCACTTGGCATTGATTCCATCACTTTTTTCGCTATTCCATTGCAAAATATCGTAATCCTTTTTGCCATCATAGTTCAGGATATAGTTTTCCAGTTTAGGCAGAGGAGTGATGATGCGCTTTTCGATATCGTAGTTCAGGAACCCTTTGTTGGCTAAGTCAATTATAACGACATGCCATTCTTCTTCAGCAAAGCGTGTGTCATAAGAAAGATCATGGGTTGTCATTTGAGTCACTTTCTGTTTTTTGAAAGATGCGTAAAGATCATGCAGCGGATTGGTGCTGCTGATCCCACTCAAAGAGCTCATTCTCTTTTTAGAGAAATACGTGCTGGATTCAAATGCCGCAAATACTTGGGTACTTCCTTTTCCTTGACCAAAATAAATCATCGGATCATCAATCATCCAGCGAAGCGATTCAAAATACAAATCTGACTGGTGGTATGTGTCTGAATATGGACTCTTAGAAAGTCCTAACTCTGTTCTGTTTAACACCAATTCACGTGTTTTAATCGTGAAGTTCATGTTTAAGTCGGGGTGAGTGATGGAATCAGTGCCTACTACAAATTTTACTTTGACGTGGTTGGCCAAGTATCGTTCTGGTTTTAACTCAAAGAATAATCCAGAGATGTAGCAAAATGGTTTGTTGTCTTTTAAGAATAACAATTGCGCTGGATTTTCAGGTGTTCCTGATGCATTGAATTTAGAACCACTCATGGTAAATCCACCTTCATAATGAATACCAGGAACGATGTTTTCAATTTCGAATCTCTGTGAATAAGACTCAAACCTTGGATAGTTCGCACTTTCCTCATCCTTACCCGCAATTATTTTTTCAGTTAGTTTTCCCAACAGTGGTTTATCAAAATATGTGGTGTAAAACACGGCTGAGTCAACGATGAACGAACTGGTTTTTATTTTGATAACGTATTTAGGAATTTCAGCATAAGTAGTTTTGGGGTCTAAACCTGCACGTTTCCAATTGACCACTCCACCAACACCAGAAAATCTGGATGTAGAGGGATAGTAAATTCCTTTGGTTTGATAAATGATAGAACTATCTCCCTTGCTTGAACAGGATAATTTGATGTTTTCAAAGTCAATGTGAGCAACGGAATCCAAGGCAAATAAATAACTTCCCCCGTAGACTTTCCATGTCACGGATTCTGATTCATAGATTTTATTGTCTCTAAAAAGTTCCAATGAAGTATCAACGAAAACGGTATAGTGTCGTTTGTTTTTTTTGTCCTTTAATATGGATAATAATGTACTCGTCCAATTGTCAAAAGATTTAGGCGTGATGGGTTTTTCACCCAATGCAATCAAACACAAAATATACTTTTCAAAATCTGGAAAGACCTTTACCTTGCTGTCAAGCATCAAGTCTAAGGTTTCTATGATTTTCTTTTCTTGGTCGCTGCTAAAGACAGGGTTCTTAATCCAAATAGGCTCCAACTGCTTTTCAATGATGTCTTTACCTGTACCTTTTCGCTGCTCATTGAATAATCCACTCAGCTGCTTAATGAACTCCTCTTTGTCCGTAGAGAAATTGACAACTTTTTGGGCAAAATTTAAAGTTGTTATGAATAACAAAAAAGAAAGGGTCAAAAAAAGTTGTTTTCTCATGCGCTTTGATTTGTTTCTAAATTTAATTCACGGAACGGATTCTATCGTTTTGATTTATTAAATACTTGTTAACCGCATTAATATTTGGTATCAGGAAGAATCCTTGCGAAATTTGGGCCAATTATAATGATATGAAAAAAGTCTTCATCGTTTCAGCAGTTAGAACTCCTCTTGGAAGTTTTGGTGGTGCATTGTCCTCCATCCCTGCAACACAATTGGGTGCCGTTGCCATCAAAGGTGCGGTAGATCGCATTGGTTTAGATGTTAACACCGTGAATGAGGTAATCATGGGGAGTGTGCTTCAGGCCAATTTGGGTCAAGCCCCAGCCAGGCAAGCTGCAAAGTTTGCTGGCTTACCAGATAATGTTCAATGTACTACAGTAAATAAAGTATGCGCCTCAGGGATGAAAGCTGTTATGATGGCTGCTCAGAGTATTAAATGTGGCGATAGTGAAGTGGTTATAGCTGGTGGAATGGAGAGCATGAGCCAAGTTCCATTTTATTCCCCCAACATGAGATGGGGCAACAAATATGGCAATGTCCAAATGATTGATGGATTGGCCAAGGATGGATTAACAGATGTTTATCACAATTACGCCATGGGTAATGCCGCTGAATTGTGTGCCAAGGAATGCAATTTTAGTCGTGAAGATCAAGATGCCTTTGCCATTGAGTCCTACAAACGCTCACAGGCAGCATGGGCAGCTGGCAAGTTCACGGAAGAAATTGTGCCGGTAACCGTAAAAGGAAAGAAAGGCGATGTGGTAGTTGCTGAAGATGAAGAGTACAAGAATGTTTCTTTTGATAAAATTCCATCACTGCGTCCTGCTTTTGATAAAGAAGGAACTGTTACTGCAGCCAATGCATCTACCATGAATGATGGAGCAGCAGCATTGGTATTGATGAGTGAAGAAAAAATGTTGTCTTTGGGCCTTACACCATTGGCTGAAGTATCAGGTTATGCAGATGCCGAACAAGCTCCCGAGTGGTTTACAACAACACCGGCATTGGCATTGCCCATTGCCGCGCACAAAGCAGGAATTGAAGTGAAGGATTTGGAATATTGTGAGTTGAATGAGGCATTCTCGGTTGTAGGTTTAGCCAACATTCAAAAAATGAATTTAGATCCTGCACGCGTTAATGTCAATGGCGGTGCTGTTTCTTTGGGGCATCCACTGGGATGTTCAGGTGCTAGAATCTTGGTTACCTTGATTCATGTTTTGAAGCAAAACAACGCCAAGTGGGGCGGAGCAGCCATCTGTAACGGTGGCGGTGGTGCCAGTGCTGTAGTGATTTCAAGATAATAAAGGTCAATGCAAATATTGCCTCAAAATACAACACCCCGATGGATCATTTTTTCAGTCGATCTCATCGGGGTTTGTTTTGCTTTTTTGTTGGCCTATTTGCTGCGATTTGAATTTCATCCTCCTGCTGAAGAATGGACCAGGGGGCTTTCTTTCTTGCCTTTTTGGTTAACAGGTTGTGCATTTGCATTTTTAATTGGAAAAACCTATCAGGGCATTATTCGATACACCAGCGCTCAGGACAGTTTGCGCTTGTTTGTTACTTTGAGCATTGCCGCTGCAATGCTGTTTGTTTGGAGTATTTCCCGCAAGTATTGGTCGGCAGATGGATTGTATGCCGTTCCGCTCAGTATTTTGATGATTGCTTATTTGTTGTCTCTGTTTGCCCTTTTCGTATTTAGAGCAGGAGTGAAGTGGAGTTACCAAGTGGCCATAATGGATACCGTTGGCGATCAAAAAAATGTATTGTTGGTGGGAGGAGGGGATTTGGCTCGAATGACCAAAAGAGCGCTTAATGCTGATGATCACGCGGTGCAGCGCATTCGTTATTGGTCAGACCCGAGTAACAAATGGGTGAATAATAGGGTAGAAGGAATGTTGATTCTTTCACAAAAAGAAGCAGCACAGTTGTTAGCAGATGGTAAGGTGGATGAGATTTTGTTGGCTTTGGGCGAAGAGGATAAATCAATCAAGAACCAATGGAAGAGATGGGCATTGGATCATGCCTGTAAAATCAGCGAGGTACCCAGTATTCAGCATTGGGTCAATGGCCAGTTGAGCGCCAAACAGATCAAAGAAGTGGCCATCGAAGAATTGTTGGATCGAAATGAAATTAAAATTGATGGTGCTGGTGTTGCGCAATGGATTCAAGGAAAAACGGTCTTGGTTACTGGAGCCGCTGGAAGTATTGGGTCTGAAATTGTAAAACAACTTATTCAATTTAATCCAGCTAAAATCATCGCCTTGGATCAAGGCGAAACACCTTTGTTTGAATTAGAAGGAGTATTGCAAAGCCAATTGGTGGAATATGTAATAGGAGATGTCAGAAAGGAAGATAGAATGCGACGTGTTTTTGAGGCGTTTCAACCCAAAGTCGTTTTTCATGCTGCAGCCTACAAACATGTGCCCCTCATGGAGAACAATCCCTCAGAGGCCATATTAACCAATGTATGGGGAACCAAAGTACTGGCAGATTTGGCTGTTCAGCATCAGGTAGACAAGTTTGTTATGGTTAGCACAGACAAAGCGGTAAACCCTACCAATGTGATGGGAGCTTCAAAACGAGCTGCTGAAATTTATGTACAGAGTTTAAACGGAAACGTTGCAACGGCTTTTATTACAACAAGGTTTGGAAATGTTTTGGGTTCCAATGGATCTGTGGTGAAGATTTTTAAGAAGCAAATAGAATCAGGAGGCCCAGTCAAAGTTACTCATCCTGAAATCACCCGATTTTTTATGACCATCCCCGAGGCGGTTCAGTTGGTATTGCAAGCTGGATTTATGGGTAAGGGCGGGGAGATTTTTGTATTTG
>CANGVU010000128.1 GCA_947457325.1 Flavobacteriales bacterium
AACGCTCATCCAATGTTGTACCTATATTGCTCTGACGCATATCAGACTGACTGAGGTAGACCAAAATGTAAAAACGCTCTGTGGGTTCAAATCCAAAAAACTTGGTCAACTCATCACATATCGCATCACTCTGTTTGGCTGTTTCCAATGCCAATTTCTCTCCGCCTTGATAGAAGTATACGTCAGCATACTTTCCTTTAAAATAGGACCAATCAAAATGTCGAAATTGCACTCTGTTTTTTCCAAAATCCAAATTGCTCCCTTGATAAAACTGAGCCTGGACTTTTCCGCAAAAGAAAAAGATCAGCAAGCACCATAAGAAAATTCGTTTTATCATTGCCGCAATTTAATGCTTAAAGCTTTACAACATGTCGGTACAAACCATAAAAAGAAACAAAATTGACGTTCATTGCTTGACTGTAGGACCCTTCCAAGAAAACACTTTTGTCGTTGTACATGACAGCCATAAAATCACCATCATCGATCCAGGCCTAAGCAACAGTCAAGAGGAATTGACTTTAAAAAGTTTGATTCAAGAAATCAATTTGCCAGTCCAACAAATTCTAAACACACATTGCCATATTGATCATGTCTTGGGCAATGACTATTGTGTTCAAAACTATCAAGCTCCATTGTATTATAGTGCAAAAGACGAATACAATCTTGAACGTGCCATCCAGATGAGTGAATTGTGGTCAATTCCCTATAAACCTTCGCCATTGGCCACACACTATATTGATGAAGGAGACTCCATTTTATGGGGAAATAATGGTGTTGATATTTGGTACGTACCTGGGCATTGCACAGGTCACTTGGCCTTCATTGATCATGAGAATAGATGCGTATTCAGCGGGGATGTATTATTCTACCAAAGCATTGGTAGAATTGATTTACCAGGTGGAGATGGTGATGAAATAGAAAAATCAATCCAGAGACTTTACACACTACCCGATGACTACCTCATTTTCTGTGGACACGGCCAGCCAACATCCATTGGACATGAAAAGAAGAACAATCCTTTTTTTAAAGGATAATAGTCACTAGGACTTTTTCAAAGTAAATCCAAAAGTGCTTCCAATATCCTCAGTAGACCTGACAGATATCGATTGATGATGGGCTTCAATGATGTGCTTACAAATGGCCAATCCCAAACCAGAACCTCCATCGTTTCTTGAACGACTTTTATCAACCCGATAAAAACGCTCAAAAATTCTTGGTAAATGCTCTTTCGCGATGCCTATACCATTATCTGCCACCTCACAAAGCAAATGCTCTTCCATATCATAAAACCTAATCTTTACTTCTCCATTCTCAATCCCATAATGAATGGCATTAGAAATTAAATTGATTAGGACTTGCTGAATCCGCTGGGCATCGCCCATCACCCACAAATTTCTTGGACTGCCCTCTTTTAAATGGACATGGATTTGCTTATTTCTTGCGGCTTGCTCCAAAGTTTCAATGGCTTGTTGAACGCATTGCACAAGATCAAAACGTCCAATATTCAGAGGAAGAGCTCCACTTTCCAATTTGGAAATTTGATCCAAGTCTCCTATTAAAGCTCCTAATCGATCTGCTTGTCGGTTGGCCTTTTCCAAAAACAATTTAACTTGCCCCTCATCTTTCAAATCGTCATCCAGCAAGGTTTCTATGTATCCTTGAATGCCAAACAAAGGGGTCTTTAACTCATGCGCTAAATTTCCAATAAACTCTTTTCTAAAATTATCCGTAGCATGAAGGTGCTTCAATTCTTTGATCTTGTCTTCTACCCAATCTGAAACTTCCTGTTCAATATCCTGGATAACATCTGTCGCCATAGGCACTGAAGGTCTACGCTCTGATTGGCTTTTGAATGCGTGAATATTTTTATATATAATCTTGATTCGCTTGTAGAGAAAACTCTCGATAAAACTCCGCGAAAGTAAATAGGAAAAAACCCAAGAAAAGACGACCCAAAGAAATATAGACCAAATGGATAAAAATTGAGACTCCCATCGCAACTTGACAACCGTAAGAATAACTGCAACTAAAATGGCATTGGCGGAAGCCAACCAAACGGCAATGGCATTGGGAGAATGGGGTTTCATCAAGGCTCAAATTTATAGCCTACACCTTTAATTGTTTTAAAAAGTTCTTCACCCAATTTCTCTCTTAATTTTCTGATGTGCACATCTATGGTGCGATCACCTACTATGACATCATTGCCCCAAACAGCATTTAAAATATATTCTCTTGTAAAAACCCTTCCAGGAGCGCTCACCAGCAATGCGAGTAGCTCAAATTCTTTCTTGGGAAGATTGAAAACCTCTCCGTTGTTGGTCACCAAATACTTCTCCTTATCAATAACCAAACCACCTGTGGATACTTCTGCAATCGCTTGGTCAGCTTTCTGTTCCCACCTCTTCAACCATGCCTTTACTTTTGAAACCAATATTCTGGGTTTGATAGGCTTGGCAATGTAATCATCACCCCCTGACTCAAATCCTGCCATTTGACTGTAATCTTCATTTCTGGCCGTCAAAAACGCAATGATAACATTTGAGCCTTGAGGTAAATCTCTAATCTCGCGACAAGCCTCCATACCATCCATTTCAGGCATCATCACATCCATTAAAATCAATTGAGGCTGAAAACTTTCAAAAGCCTGGACTGCTAGTCTGCCATTGGAAGCTGTTTCAACCACAAACCCTTCTTTCTCCAAATTGTACTTCAACAAGTCCAAAATGTCCTGCTCATCGTCTACTAAGAGAACCTTAAATTGCATTGTCATTTTTTTTTCAAAACTAATCCTTTTCTTGTCAAATCAGGGTTAAGGCAATATTAACGAAATTGAAAAAAAATAGAATATGTTTGCCCAATGAATTGGGAAAACAAGAAGGTTTGGGTAATTGGCGCTAGCTCAGGAATTGGGCAAAGCTTAGCCATTGCCATCAACCATTTGGGCGGATTTGTGGTTTTGTCGTCTAGAAGTTCCTCATCGCTTGAGGACACTCAAAGACAGTTGCGTTTTCCAGAAAAATCCGGTGTTATTGCTTTGGATCTTACCGACGAAAAATCAATTGCACAGGCCAATGCGCAATATGAAGCACAATTCCAACAGATAGACGTGCTCATTCACTCCGGAGGAATTAGCCAACGTTCGTTGGCTTTGGAAACAACTTTAGCCTCCACTGAATTGATCTTAAAAAGCAACTTTTTAGGGCAAATCCCCATCACGCAATACGCAGCCAAAAAGATGATAGAACAACGAAATGGAAAAATTGTGGTTGTCACCAGCTTTACGGGAAAATGGGGATTCTTCTTGCGCTCATCTTATGCAGCATCCAAACATGCCTTGCATGGATACTATGACAGTTTAAGGATGGAAATTGAAAATGCCGGTGTGCAAATTCATTTGGTTACCCCTGGATTTATTGCAACTGATATTTCAAAAAATGCCTTAGACGGTCAGGGTAAGGCTACAGGAGAGATGGACAACAATCAACAACAAGGAATCAGTGCCTCATTGTGTGCGCAGCAAATCTTACAAGGTATTGACAAAGAAAAAACAGAATTTGGTGTAGGTGGTAAAGAACTCAAAGCCTTATGGATTCACCAATACTTTCCAAGTCTTTTTCAAAAAATACTCCGCAAACAATCTGCCCGTTAATCCTTGATTCTGCTAAAGCGTAATGCCTTTAGCATAAAATCAGGCAGTGGTTTCAAGGGATCTCTCTTTTCTACATTCAGAAATATTCCCCATTTCTCCATGATGGGAACTTTATACACCTCAATCATTTCAATTAAAACACCATCTGGGTCGTCGATATAAACACAATGCACCTTGGTATTGCCCATGCTCAAAGCATTCTGACTATCACAAGTAAAAGGAAATCCCTTTGCGCTCAAATTCTTCTCTAATGTTTTCATGCCCTTAACGTCCAATCCCAAATGCACAAAACCCAAATCACCCCAGATTCTTCCTTTGAATATTTTTTTTGGTTGACGAGACAATACTTGAAGCAATTCAATTTGATTGTTGCCCGTGACTTTGGCAAAGCCTCCACCTGTAGGTTGACTAGGAGTTAAAAGAACACGCCTGAAAGTAGCATTTCCACCAGGTAGTGTTTTCCATTCTTCAAACACTCCTGTTGTATCATAAACCACTTGATCAAAACCCAAAATATCTGCATACAGCTTCATAGATTGGCTGATGTCGCTCACACCAATGGCACAACCCATTACACCACCTACAGGATGCCCGCTGTTGGTATACCATCGATCATCAGAAGTAATTTGGAACCAGTTGCTGTCAGGATCTTGCAAGTAAAAAGCAGGTCGATCATCTGGTCTTGAGTGAACATCTTCCACATGGCTTACCAGCTCTTTGGAATGAGCATGCGCACGGTGTACATCTCTCGATTTAAAATGGATAAAATTGATTCCAATATCACCCAGTTCAAAGGCATTCAAATTGGGTCTAGCTTTAAAGGACGTCGGTTGAATAACTTCAATGGCACAGCCTCCTTGAAGATTCAACACCATACTTGCGCGCTTGGTGATGGTTTTTTGATGGGTATAAACATCCATTAATGGTGCTGGCTGAATAGAATCAAAAAACGGAATATCCAAACCAAACAACTTTCTATACAAAGGCAAAAACTTGTCCATGTCACTCACCGCTAGGCCGATGTGCTGCATGCCATTTACACGTGCAATATTACTTTTCATATCTCTTCCTCCAATTGTTTCTTATTGATACCAATTCATTCCAATGTTCAGCATGATTCTTCTTCATGCGATTCACCTTAAATACCGCTGCAATTTTCAAATTGTACCTGGACCAAGAAATTGAGAATAGTCCCAGCGAAATCAAAACAGCCAATAGCATCAATTGATTCATAAGGCCTGCTATAGGCAACAAAGAAAGCAAAACACCCCAGATCAGCAAAGTGTAAAACGGAGATAAGAACGTAAAAAAGGCATACCGAATTGAATTATAAAACAACTCGTCTTGAACATTCTTCTTGATAAAATTCTCAGTAAAGAAAGACAAAGGTCCATAAAGCAAATGACCCAATCGCCCTGGAATAAACTCAACCAACCAAAAAAACCAATCCTTCATTCGCACTTTAAAAAACATTTCGGTCTC
>CANGVU010000129.1 GCA_947457325.1 Flavobacteriales bacterium
CATCCAACAAACAACAATAACAGATTGTCTCCCAGTACCAAAAGCAACATGAAGAAGACGAAGAGATTCAAGTAAGACATGAATCGGTGGAAACCTTCATCATCATGCATATAACCAATGGAGTAAAGGTGAATCAAAGAACCCACACCCGTGATGAACAAGATGTACAAAGAGCTCAAGGGATCAACCACAAAACTCAAATCGACATGAAAGCTGCCCACATGAATCCAGTCCAAGACCTTGACGAAAGTAGAATGGGCACCATGCATTTGGGTGGTAAATACGAGTATGGCTAGAACAAACGAAAGGGCTACCATGGCCGTAGCGATGGCTCCTGCCGTTCCCTTGCTTTGATTTTTACCGAAAAAAGTAATGTATAAAAATCCCAACAATGGGAAGAGGGGGATGAGTGCGACTAATTTCTCCATGACTATCCTTTCAAATCGTTTAATGTATCTGTGTCTGTTGTATGTCTATTGCGGTAAAGCATCATCAAGATGGCCAAACCAACAGCAACCTCAGCGGCTGCAACGACCATGATGAAGAAGACAAAAATTTGTCCATCTGTATCTCCATGCATTTTAGAAAAAGAAACCAATGCCAAGTTCACTGCATTGAGCATCAATTCCACACACATGAAAATGATGATGGCATTTTTTCTAAAAAGCATTCCAAAAACACCGAGCGCAAAAAGCACCGTGCTCAATCCCAAGTAATGGTTGATGGTGACGTTGTGTAAGATTTCCATATTACGCTTGTGTTTCGTTTAGATTTTTCTTGGACAAGTATACTGCACCCACCATAGCGGCTAAGAAAAGCACAGAAGCCAATTCAAAAGGAAGAAGGTAATTGCGGTACAAAGCGATTCCGAGGTTCTCGACCATACCAGCGGCGCCCGTTGTCTTTTCTACCAAAGTAATTTGATCCGCTGTTTGAACGGCTCCGCTCAAGACGGTCATCAACAGACCAGCTGCGACCACCGCGGACAATTTCAAAACATTGCTTCTTTTCTCCGTTTCCAAATTGTTCAAGTTCAACATCATGATGACATAAAGGAACAAAACCATGATGGCACCCGCGTATACGATGATGTGCACCGCAGCCAAGAATTGGGCATTCATCAAAAAATAATGACCTGCGATGGAAAAGAAAGTCATGATAAGATTGAGAACACTGTACACAGGGTTCTTACTGAGGATGACGGCTATGCCGCTGAACACAGCGACAAAGGACAAAAACCAAAAGGCGTATTCCGTGAGCATGATTATTTTTTCTTGTCTAAAAAAGTTTGATTGTGGTAGTGTTTTTTATCGGTTTTGAATGACAATACCTCTTGTGTTTGGCGCTTGGTAACATCCACACGCAAATCAATGCCTTCCACCAATTTGTCTTTTCCAAATACTTCTTCGCCTCTGGTAAAGCTAGAAGGCACAATGCGGTCCGTCAAGAAGATGGCTTCTTTTGGACAAGCTTCTTCGCACAATCCACAGAAGATGCAACGCAGCATATTGATTTCATAAATCTTGGCGTACTTCTCTTCGCGGTACAAAGACTCTTCTCCTTTCTTGCGCTCTGCAGATTCCATGGTAATGGCTTCAGCAGGGCAGGCAACTGCGCAAAGACCGCAAGCGGTGCAGCGTTCAGCACCGGCCTCATCTCTTTTCAGTACATGTTGTCCGCGATAAACAGCAGACAATTCACGCACTTGATCAGGATATTTAATGGTGGCTTTTCTTTTGAACAAATGTGAAAGGGTGATGATCATCCCTTTGATGATCGCAGGGAAATATAATCGCTCCATGAAGGTAAGTTCCTTCTTGGCGACCTGCATTGATCGGTTGGTTAACTGCATCATGATTATCCTAATTTACCCATAAACAACATTACAAAACCAGTGATGATGATGTTGGCAATGGCCAACGGCAACAACACTTTCCAGCCCAAATTCATCAGTTGGTCGTAACGGAATCGAGGAAGTGTCCAACGAACCCACATGAATACAAAAATGAAGATGAAGATTTTTCCAAAGAAAACGGCCGTCTGAACAATGGTCAATACATTTCCATCCAATCCCAACTCATGTTGGAATGGGAAGTTGTATCCGCCAAAGTAAAGAGAAGCCATAATGGCTGAGCTGATGAACATATTGATGTATTCCGCGAAAAGGAAGAACCCCAATTTCATGGATGAATACTCAGTATGGTAACCGCCCACCAACTCGGACTCACACTCTGGTAAGTCGAAAGGAGCACGATTGGTTTCAGCAAATGCACAAATGATAAAGATGATAAAACCCAAGGGTTGGTAAACAACAAAGGCCAAACCTTGATCTTGCTGCGCAACGATTTCCTTTAAACTCAAGGTTCCCGTCATCATGACCAAAGCAATCAAAGCCAATCCCATGGCTACTTCGTATGAAATCATTTGAGAAGAGGCGCGCAATGCACCCAACAAGGAATACTTGTTATTGGATGCCCAACCCCCGATCATCACACCATATACACCAATAGAAACCACACCCAAAAGGTAGAGCAATCCAATATTGATGTCAGTCACCTGCATGGGGAATATCGTTCCTCCCGATTCCCATCCGGCGCCCCATGGTATCACGACTCCTGTCATGCAAGCGCACAACATGAAGAAGCAAGGGCCAAGAATAAACAACCAACGGTTGGAGTGGGTGGGAATCATTTCCTCCTTAAAAATCATTTTGATTCCATCTGCGATCGGTTGAAGCAATCCCAGAGGACCGGCACGATTAGGACCTACACGGTCTTGCAACCAGGCAGCCAATTTTCTTTCGCCCCAAGTCATATATGCAGCCGCACCCAATGAGACCGCAAATACGATGACGCATAAAATTATCTTATAAATCAACATGCTATCTGTCATGGCTTATTTGCTTTCGTTATTGGGATCCAAAGCGCCATGACCTAGGGTAACCTTTTCGCCGTGAGGCAAGGCATCTTTCTGACGATCGATGGTGGCTTTCAATGCTTTTAAACTATTGTAGTGATTGGCAGAGATAACAGAATGTCTGCTGATTTTTGATGGTCCATCAATGGTCCAATCTGCTGTGGTCTTTTTGTCAAAACGACATGTATTGCAAATCCATCCAGTTTTGCCGTCGTAGCTTTCCACTTCACCCCATTGGTCTTTGCGGGCAGTTACACGCAACACCTCGTTGCCTTTGTACCACAATCTTACCTTACCACAGCATTTGTCGCAATCGCGGTGGGCATCCACTGGCTTGGTAAACCAAACACGGCTTTGAAAGCGGAAGGTTTTATCTGTCAATGCTCCCACTGGACACACGTCAATAACGTTTCCAGAGAAGTCGTTGTCTATTGATTTTTCAATGTAAGTTGAGATCTCAGCCACTTCACCGCGATTCATGACACCGTGCACGCGGCAATCGGTCACTTGATCGGCAGTCTTCACACAACGGTAGCACAAAATACAACGGTTCATGTGAAGTTGTATTTTATCACCAATGTCTTTTCGCTCAAACTCGCGGCGAGGGAACTCAAAACGGGTTTCGCTCTTGCCGTGCTCATAGCCCAAATCTTGCAAATGGCATTCGCCGGCTTGGTCACACACTGGACAATCCAATGGGTGATTGGCCAACAAGAACTCCACCACACCTGCACGGGCTTCGTGAATTTCAGGAGAGGTATTGTTTTCCACTACCATGCCGTCCATCACTTGGGTTCGGCAAGAAGCCACCGGCTTGGGCATTGGGCGAGGATCTTTTTCAGAACCTTGGGAAACTTTTACCAAGCAGGTTCTGCAATAGCCACCACTGGTTTCTAATTTGGAATAATAACACATGGTTGGTGGTGCTACTTCAGGACCAATCATTCTGGCTGCTTCCAGAATGGTTGTGCCGTTGGGCACCTCAATGGTTACTCCGTCTATCGTTACTTTTGGCATCTTACGATGTTTTAATGATGTTGTCTACTTCTGTTTTTAAAACTGGGAGGTCTCGTTTAATTATCGCCCAAATTAAGGCATAGTCAATGCTGTCATAAGCGTGAGCGATAATATTTCTTAGGCCAATAATCTTTTTTGCATCTTCAATTTTTTCAACTCCTTCAATAGAGTTGTACTTTCTTAATGCCTCACCAATAATTTCAAATTGTCTTTCTGCAACCCTTTTTAATGCGAAATCAGTTGAAAACATTTCATAGTTTTCAATATCAATTAGGCACGAATCAAGATCATTGATAGCATCTGAAATATCATGTAGGTATTTTAAAGCAAAAACCGTCATCTTGAAAATATTAATCTTTTCGTGCGATCAACCTCTTGAATGAAATAAGGATTGGATAAACTATTGGCAGAAACTATATCAACGCTGCGATTAAAAGTGGTTTCTAATTTATCTTTCAAATCGAAATAGTTATCGGCATAATCCAGAATCGGAAATGATTCAAACTCTACGATAAAATCAATATCACTTTCATCATTGAATTGACTTTCATCTAAAGCACTGCCAAAAAGCCACATGGATTTAACATGATGCGACTCGCAGCACTGTATCAAATGGTTGATATTTCTTTCAATCAATTCCATTCAAATTAGTAGGTAGGTTCTGGTAAGTGATTCAATCGGTAGTAATGTTTGACATCCTTGATGGAATGTCCTTGCTTGACATACTCCTCAAACTCGTTTCTGAAATGTCTGATGGCACTGGCAACAGGCCAAGCTGCTGCATCTCCTAGTGGACAAATGGTCTTTCCTTCGATCTTGCTTTGGATATCCCACAACAAATCCACATCGGCCAATGTGCCGTGTCCATGCAAAATCTTGTGCAATATTTTCTCCATCCATCCAGTACCTTCTCGGCAAGGAGAACATTGTCCACAACTTTCATGGTGATAGTAGCGAGAGAATGTCCATAGGTTCTTTACGATGCTGCTGTCTTCATCCATCGCAATGAATCCTCCTGAACCCAACATGGTACCGGTAGCAAATCCTCCATCGGCAAGACCTTCATATGACATCAAGCGGGGTTCGCCTGCGGCGGTTTTCAAAATCAAATGTGCTGGGAGAATCGGAACAGATGAACCTCCAGCCACAACAGCTTTCAATTGCTTACCGTTTTTAATTC
>CANGVU010000130.1 GCA_947457325.1 Flavobacteriales bacterium
ATGAGAGCAATGTTGTTTACTTGATTTTGTTGATCTGCTGATCTCCTGATTCGCTGGCCTTTTGGATCATTTGATCACCTTTTGCATTGGCATCCTTCACCAATTGATCCGCTTTTTTATCGGCCTCGGCTATTGATTTGGCATATGCTTTATCCGCGCTCTTCTTCATTTCTTCAGCCACCTTTTTATTGGCCGCTTTCTCTACAAAGTTGCCACCTTTGGTAGCTACTTTATCGGCTTCCGCATAGGCTTGGGTTTTTGCTTTTTCTGCAGCTACGCGCGCATCCGCTTTGATTTTTTCAGCTTGCTTTGTTGCCTCTTGTACCAATTTCTCTTTCTCTGCTTTGGCTTTTTCTAATGCGTCATTTTTGAATTCAGTTACTTGTTTCACTGCTTCTTCCTTCACCAATTGCACTGCTTGTTCTTTCAAGTCTTGAACAGCCTCTTCACCTAAGGCTTTGCTGGTTACTTTGACATCAGGATTGCTTACATCACCTGTGATTCGGGCAATCAAATTGATTTTGTTTCCGGGTTTCAATTGAGTGCCCAATTTCTGGTTGATTTGTCCAACAAAACTATTGGCTTGATTGGCTAAACCTGAAGGGAATTTGTCAAAAGGAATATCCGTCTCTAGAGTGTAATCAATTTTTTGATCCAATGTGGCTTGTCCTTCCATCTTTACAGGAATGTCGTCTACCTTGACAGTGAAAGGTTGTACTTTAATGATACCTTGTTGGATGGTAAAGTTGACGTTCACGTCTTTGATGTTGACAGGCTGTTTCCATTTGTCGAGGCCTGTCTTTTCTGCCAGTTTTACCATGGGCACGTATCCGGTTAGAACCACCTGATTGGTTTTTAAATTGCCTTTGGCATCCACGCTCGCGTTGATGGGCATCATCTGCTTGTCCAAATGGGTTTTCAAATCCAAATTCATGGAAACTTTACCAGCACAATTTTTTGCAGCCTGTGACCACTTTTCTAGGGTGACAAAAGTGGTGGTGGTGGTTTTGATGTCCACTTCTTTCATGTCGATGTTCATGTTCATGGAAGGTTTTGTGCCATCACCTCCGTCATATTCTCCATTCACAACAAGGCTTCCACCGAGTCCATTCAATTTCAAATCTTTCATCATGGCTTTGCCATCTGCCAAGCGCACTTGTCCATTCACATTGGTAAAATCTGCATTGTCATATTTCAATTTTTGAACTTTGGCATTCAAAGTAAAATCGATGTTGTTCGGTAATACAACGACGGATGATGCTGTGTCAGCAGGAGCATTGGCTGCATTCGCATCTGGAGCGGCTTCTGCTGTTTCTGTTGTGCTTTCAGGACTTCCCATGAAATCGTTTACATTGATTTCAGGACTTTCGAAATTCAAAACGCCCACCAATTTTTCATCTTTGATGGCATATTCCAAGTAGTGGGTCAATCCGCCATTCATCATCATTTTGCTTTTGCCTACATTGATGGAAAGATTAGTAAGATTGGCTTGCTGTGGGGTGAAATTCAAGGCCATGTCTTGAATGAAAATGTCATAGGGCAATGAATCGCTTTCGTAATCAAAGTTTTTCAAATTGAGTTTTCCTTCTGCTTGCAATCCCTCGAAATTAGCTGATTCAGCGCCGTTGACGTTGCCTTTAAAGAGCATGTCTGCATCGATGATTCCGGTGATTTTTTCTTCTTTGCCGATGGGGATAACATCTTTCAATGTTGCCAAATCAATGTTGAGTTTTCCTTTGAAATCAATGAATGGATTGCTTTCTGGTGTTTTCAAATGCAATACCATGTCAATGGGATTGGATGCAATTTTCAATTGGCATTTGTTCAAGTCAATGGTGGTGTTGTCTTCATTGTTCATGTCCGCAAAAACATTCAAATCTACTTGCACATCATCCACACTCTTGGGCAAATCAGGATATTTGAAACGACCATTTTCGATGTTGACTTTTAAGCCAATGCTGGGCATGCTCTTGTCATTGTAGGTTCCTTTGACAAAACCGTTCAATCCAATTTTCCCTGTGGCATCAACTCCCTCTAAATCTTTGGCGAATTCCATGGGTACCATGGACAATAAGTTTTTGAATTCGGTTTTGGTTGCGCCAAATTGAATGTCCATATCAATGTCTTCTTCAGGCATCAATACCCATCCATTGGCTTGCAAGTACAATTGGTTTAATCTTACTTCGTTGTCTTTGAATTCAAAACGCATCTTGCCCAAATCCATGGCCAAGTCAGCTTTGATTTCTGTATTGGCTTCGTTGGCATAGGTTACACCATCAAACCAAAAAGTACCTTTGTCTGCGGTGGTGAGGGTGCTTAGCGTAAAAACTTCATCCGCAAAATCGCCGCTTCCCTCGTGGTTCAGGTTCTTGAAGTCCATCACCATTGCCAAGCTCTTGTCATCATAGCGGATGTTGCCAGCTTCAATGGCGTATCTTTTTAGTGAAAGCTTGATGGGCTTGGATGGTTCCTCAGGTTCTGGCTTGGCCGAATCTGGAATAGCAATGTCGTAGTTGGCAGTTCCATCGGCCATTACACGCACATCCAAATTGGGAGCGTCCAATAGAATTTGACGAATTTCAATTTCGTCGGTGAACAAACTTTTGACATTGATGACAACCGACATCTCTTTGATGTTGGCCATGGTTACGCCATCAAATGGCGCCTTGTTCACCACCTTTAAGTCTTCAATGCTCAACCTAAGGTTGGGGAAGTTGCGCAATAAACTCAAGTCAACATCACTAAAAGAAAGTGTGGCGTTGAGGTTTTCATTGGCTTTCTTTTGGATGGTATCGTAAATCTTTCCTTCAAAGGCAAAGGGTAAAATGGCCAATAAAAGGATGATGCTTCCAAGGACAATTCCTGTGATTTTGAGTGCTTTTTTCATCGTGTTTCTATTTTATTTTCTAAATAACTGTTGTACAAAGTAAAGTAAACTATCGCTTCTATGATAGGGACAGCGCGGATCACGACACAGGGGTCATGTCTTCCTTCCAAATTCAATTGAATGGATTCTCCCGCTTGGTTAATGGTCTCTTGTGTTTGTCCAATTGAGCTGGTGGGTTTGAAGGCGACTTTGAACCAAATGTCTTTGCCATTGGATATACCAGCCGTAATCCCACCATCATGATTGCTTCCGCCTTGCACGGCATCATTGTTTTGACTACCCCATTTGAGGGTGCTCGAAAAACCATCTCCCATTTCAAATCCCTTGACAGCGTTCAAGGAAAATATACTGTGCGCCAGTTGCGCGTTGAGTTTCTCATAGATGGGTGATCCCCAACCCACAGGAACATTTTCAACCACGCAAGTGATGATGCCGCCCAAGCTGTCTTTTTGTTCTTTGGCGGTTTCTATCAATTGCTTCATTCTTTCGCTCGTCTCCGTATCAGGACAACGCACTGGGCTTTCATCAATGGTGGACAGATTGAGGTAGGGATAACTTTTTGGGACGCAGATGTCCTTGATGCTGCTGACATAGGCATGCGCTTTTATCTTCAAGTCGTCCATCAATTGTCGGGCAATCTCTCCGGCCACTACGCGGCATGCCGTTTCTCTGGCCGAGGACCTTCCGCCGCCGCGGTGGTCGCGGTGTCCATATTTTTCTTGGTAAACAAAGTCCGCATGTCCGGGTCGGTATGCATCTTTTACCGCATCGTAATCTTTCGATTTTTGGTCGTTGTTGTAAATGACAAAACCAATGGGAGCACCTGTTGTTTTACCTTCAAAAATTCCCGAAAGAAATTGAACTTCGTCATTTTCGTTTCTGGGTGTCACCCATTCGTTTTGATTGGGCTTTCTGCGGTTCAATTGCTTTTGAATGGCGGGCAGGTCTATAGCAACATTGCTTGGACAACCATCGATGATTCCACCGATAGCAGGGCCGTGTGATTCACCAAAGGTGGTGAGTCGAAAATGTTTTCCCCAACTGTTGCTGGCCATGGTTAAATTTCTTGATCGATGGAATATTCGTTGCGGTGACTGGCATTGCGCGCAATGAGTTCGCCCAGGAATCCGGCCAAAAACAATTGCGTTCCGATGATCATGCTGGTCAGTGCCAGATAAAAAGCCGATTGATCGGCAATGTTTTTCTCTGGAATGTCTTGTATCAAGCAATACATTTTGTTGCCTCCCAACCAAAGGAAGGACAGTAATCCAATCATGAAGACAATGCTGCCCAATGTTCCGAAAAAGTGCATCGGTTTTTTTCCAAAGCGAGAGATAAAAACGATGGATTGTAAATCCAGGAATCCATTGATGAAACGCTCCCAACCGAATTTGGATACCCCATGTTTTCTGGGATAATGTTGTACCACTTTCTCGCCAATCTTTTTGAAACCTGCGCGGTGCGCGAGAATGGGAATGTATCGGTGCATTTCGCCATATACTTCAATTCTCTTCACCACCTTGTTTCGGTAGGCTTTGAGACCGCAATTAAAATCATTCAATTCAATGCCACTCATTTTGCGGGTGGCCCAATTGTACAACTTGGTGGGAATGGTTTTGCTGAGGGGGTCGTGTCTTTTTTTCTTGTAGCCGCTGACCAAATCAAAACCTTGTTCGGTGATCATTTGGTACAACTCAGGAATCTCGTCGGGCGAATCTTGAAGGTCCGCATCCATGGTGATGACCACTTGCCCTTTGGCCCGTTGGAAGCCCACATGCAACGCAGCGCTTTTTCCGTAATTCACTGCAAAGCGAATGGCGCGAATGGGGAATTGGGATTTCAATTCCTCAATCTTGTTCCAGGACTGATCGGTGCTGCCGTCGTCAATCATGATGATTTCGTAGGACAATTGCTGCGCATTGGCTACGCGGTTGATCCACGTGCACAATTCAGGCAATGATTCCTCCTCATTGAAGAGGGGGACAACGATTGAAAGATTGAGTTGCTCCATTGCAACAAAGGTAAACGTTCAAATTGAAATTTATACTTGTTTGGAAGATAAGATTGTGATTACATTTGCCCCCGAAGGCAAGTCTCATACGACCAGCTCCCGTCAAACCCTCCAGGGTCGGAAGGCAGCAAAGGTAGATGGTTGTAGCGGTGCGATATGAGGGGCTTGCCTTTACTTTTTTCTTCCAATTCTTTCATG
>CANGVU010000131.1 GCA_947457325.1 Flavobacteriales bacterium
ACTTCGCGGGCTTGGGCTTTATTGAAAGTGAAATTCAATTTGGGATCTAACTCAGGATCGGGGTTTGCAAAATTGATGGTCGGAGGAACGATGTTGTTCTTCACTGCCATGATGGTAGCGATGGCCTCAATGGCACCGGCAGCTCCCAGCAAGTGACCCGTCATAGATTTGGTACTGGAGATATTCAGATTGTAAGCATGTTCTCCAAATACATGTTGGATGGCCTTGGCTTCTTGCACATCACCCAATGGGGTAGATGTTCCGTGAACATTGATGTAATCAATTTCCTCTGGTTTGATCTCTGCATCTTCCAAAGCAGCGCGCATTACATTTAAAGCACCCAATCCTTCTGGATGAGGAGCTGTAATGTGATAGGCATCTGCGCTCATTCCACCGCCGATGACCTCAGCATAAATATTAGCACCTCTTGCCAATGCATGATCCAACGATTCCAATATCAAGCAACCGCCACCCTCACCCAAAACAAAACCATCTCTGGTTTGGTCAAAAGGACGAGATGCCGTGCTGAAATTATCATTGTTTTCTGACAAAGCTTTTAGCGCATTGAATCCACCCACACCCGCTTCAGTGATTGCCGCTTCAGAACCTCCTGTAACAAAAATATCAGCCTTACCCAGGCGGATGTAATTGTAAGAGTCAATGATAGCGTTGTTAGAAGAAGCACATGCAGAAACAGTGGTATAATTTGGACCTCTGAATCCGTATTGGATGGAGATAAAGCCTGAAGCAATATCTGCAATCATTTTGGGAATGAAGAATGGGTTAAATCTTGGGGTGCCATCGCCGTGTGCAAAGTTGAAACACTCCTGTTGGAATGTATACAAACCGCCAATGCCAGAACCCCAAATAACACCAACTCTGTCTTTGTTTACTTTTTCAAGATCGATACCACTATCCTCTACAGCTTGCTTAGCCACAACCATGGCGTAGTGCGTGTAGGGATCCATTTTACGGGCTTCTTTTCTTTCAATATGGTCTTCGATGTTGAAACCTTTCAGTTCACAAGCGAAGCGCGTTTTGAATTTAGAAGCGTCAAATCTTGTAATAAGATTTGCCCCGCTTGTTCCAGCAAGCAGGGCATTCCAATACTCGGGTACCGAATTTCCTAGGGGAGTCAAGGCTCCCAATCCAGTAACAACGACCCTTTTTAGTTCCATGAGGAAAGGGTTATACGATTAATAAATTACTTCGTGTTGTTTTCGATATAATCGATGGCCTGACCGACAGTGACAATTTTCTCTGCTTGGTCATCAGGAATAGCAATGCTAAACTCCTTTTCAAATTCCATGATCAACTCTACGGTGTCCAAAGAGTCTGCACCCAAATCATTGGTGAAGCTAGCTTCACGCTTCACATCTGCTTCATCCACACCGAGTTTGTCAACGATGATGGCTGTAACTTTCTTTGCAATTTCTGACATATCTGTCGATTTTTAATTGGTTAAACGCGTTCAAAAGTAATATTTTTTATTGAATTGAAAATTTTTTTTTTCGATTGGGTCATTTTTCTTGAAATATTTGCCTTGTGGATAACGAGTCAATGTATAGTAGGCAAGGGAAAATACCCTTTTTGGATTCCCTAAAGCAGCAGCAATGGAGGGAAAAGAAAATTTTGATTTTGGGGTGTGGAGGACTGGGAAACGGGGTGCTAATGAGTTTGGCTCGAATGGGTTTTGCGCATTTTGTATTGATAGATGGGGATAAGGTGGAACTATCCAATTTACACCGCCAATGGATGTTTACCCAGGAACAAATTGGAATTTCTAAAGTGAAAGCTGCTGAAGACTGGTTGCGCTGTTATGCTCCTCATGCTCAAACAGTCATTATTGATCAATTTGTTTCGACTCACTTTGATGAAACTTTTATTCCATCGGGTGTTGATGTGGTTGTGGATTGCACCGATCAAGTATCTGCTAAATACTGGATTGAAGAGTATTGTAAAAGAACGAATGTCCCCTGGGTAATGGGGTCAGTGGAGCAGTGGGAAGGTCAGGTAAGTGTGTTTGAATATCCAGATGAGAATCAAAAGAAGTGGTCATACTCGGATTGGGTTGGATCAGCATTGAAAGATTACATGGTTGGGTCCTGCGAACAGCGAGGCGTTTTTCCGCCGGCCGTTCAATGGATTGCGCAAATGCAAGTATTGGAAACTTGTCGTATATGCAATGGATTGCCGGCTGCCTTTAATGGGAGAATAGGTTATTGGAACATGTGGAACAACATGTACCTCGCTTTAGATTTGATTCAAGGATAATTTTCAAATTGAGTTTTTATAGTTTCATCGTTTGTCTTTATCATTGTGCATGCGTTGGTTGATTTTAACAGATGGAATAAGCCCCTTTGAAATAGGGGGAATGCAGAAGCATAGTTATAATCTCACCAAGCAACTGTTGCTCAATGGCGAAACAGTTACTTTGTTTCATTGTGTAACGGGTTCTAAGAAATTGCCTTCATCGGAAGAAGTATTTTCCGCCCTGGGGTGCAATGAATCCGCATTGAATCACTTAACCGTAAAGGCATTTCGCTTTCCAAAGTTGGGAGGTATGCCAGGTCATTATATCCGGGAATCGTATTTGTTGAGTTGTCTTTATTTTGAATCCATAAAAGAGTCATTGAGCGGCTTTGATGTGGTCTTTGCCCAAGGTTTTACGGGTTGGAAATTTATTGAGGAGAAAAAGAAGTTGAGGAGTAAATCAGTGCCAGTCATCAATCATTTTCATGGTTTGGAAATGTTTCAGAAGACTTATGGATGGCGCAGTGCTATCCAAAAGTGGATGTTGCAAGGGGTTGCCAAATGGAACGTTTCCAACGCCGATGCAACGATTTCATTGGGAGGTAAAATCAATGACATTTTATTGCAATTGGGAATTCCCAATAATAGGATTTTAACCATTTCAAGCGGAGTAGATGAGAATTGGTTTGTTCAACAACCCGCTTCGAAAGGAAGCGTGCCGAAAATTTTATTTGTCGGTAGATATGAACGAAGGAAAGGTTTGAAGGAATTGATACGAGCATACAAGTTGGTATTAAAAAACAATAAGGAGGTTCAATTGTCAATCGTTGGTCCCATTCCCAATCATTTGAAAGACCATCAATCTGGCCTAGAATATTTTGGTGAAGTGAAAGATGAACTGAGAATGAAGCGCATTATGGATGAGCATCATATTTTAATTGTTCCCTCTATTTCTGAAGGGATGCCAACGGTAATATTGGAAGCCATGTCCCGTGGACTGGCCATCATCTGTACAGATGTGGGGGCCAATAGAGTGATGGTCAGTGAAGAGAACGGATGGCTGATAGATCATGTTTCAATTTCTGAGATTTCGCAAAGGTTACAGAATGTATTAGATTTGGATTGTATCAAATTGGGTAAAATGGGGAATACTTCCTTAGAAAGAGTCAAGGACAATTGGGGATGGTCAAATGTGGGAGTCAGACACATTGAGATTATTGGGGATTTTGTAAAAAGTTTAAAATGAAGAATCTATTTAAGATTTTTATTTTTCTTCACATTTTCTGCAGTGCATTGGTGCTTTTTAAAACGCCCATTGAGTTTTATCCGGGCTATATCTCTTATTTCCTTTTGCCATTGTTTTTTGCCAAATACGGTCCACCTGTGGTACCGATGTTGATTTTCATTTTTTTCTACATTGTCGGATTATTCTTCATACCATCAGAATTAAATACGCTTCAACAACTGAATAAAGTTACCTTGGGTTTTTTGTTGTCATTATCATTTTTCGAATACGTAATACGGGGTTTTGACTTTGATGTAAAAGCCGTTTTTAAGTTCTATGTGAAGTGCGCTTTTGTTGTCAGTGTTATTGCATTGATCCAATATTCCACATATCAAATTGGTTTTTCCCCTGGTTACAATTATCGTTGGTTGTTTAATAAATGGGGTGTAATTGTCGGAGAGGGCGGGATAAGGGTGAATTCGCTTTTTTCTGAACCCGCATACTATGCATCATCCATGGCGCCTGCTTTTTTTGTTGCTGTTTATAATTTGCTCAATAGAAAATCCCCTGTCTTTATTACTTTGTTTCAAAGTGTACTTATCATAATGGCTTATCCACTCACAAGAAGCAGCGTTGGAATGTTTGGAATTGTATTAACGTTAATTTTATTGGTGATTAATTCGGGATTCATTCGTTATGGATTATTTATTGCGGCATTGCTGTTTTTTGGTTTTAATTATGCCTACACCAACGTTGTCGATTTTAGAGATCGCGTAGATGGAACTTTTGAGATTTATAATACAGGTAATGTTTATAGTTATGACATTCATGGAAGTAGTTTTGTGTTGTATAATCACACACACATTGCATCAGAAAATTTTAAAGAACACCCTTTGTTTGGTACAGGGTTGGGTTCCCATGAAACAGCTTTCAACAATTATTCATTAACCAATATGCAAGGAGTTGTAGACATTGAGTTTAATAAAGCGGATGCCAATTCAATGGCTTTGCGATTAATGTCTGAGACGGGATTGGCGGGCTTGATGCTTTTTGGGTTGTTTTTTATCATGAACTGGCTCATAAAGCCTTTTGCAGTGGATGAAGAATATTGGATTATTAATAATGCTTGCTTTCTAATCATATCCCTTCAGCTGCTCCGTCAGGGTAATTACTATTATTGTGGTTTTCCACTATTCATGTGGTTGTATTACTATTCAAAGAAGAAGAATAAAGAAGAGAAAATTCCAGAAATGAAGGAATTTAAATTCAAAGCAAATGTCTAGAAAAGTTGTTTTTCTTGTTCGCGAGCTATCAGGATATTTTGTATCCTGCATACAGTTTTGGAAGAAAAATTTTGAAGGTGATTTATTCGTGATCTATTGGCCAACCAATCACGATGCACCATTTCAATGGCAAATGAATGCCAATATCAATTGGATTAAGAAATCAGATTTTTTTCAGACGTATGATCAAGAAGAATTTTGGATAGAGACGCAACATCTCTTTGTAGCTGGTTGGGGAGATACTGAATACAATAGAATCATCAAAGATTATCGCAGTATTCCAAAAACTATTTTGTTCG
>CANGVU010000132.1 GCA_947457325.1 Flavobacteriales bacterium
ATTGCACATGGGATTAAAACATGACAAAATCAATTGTACAGTATGCGTAAAGCCATCCACACCATAATTCTAATGACTTTGACCCATTGTATTTGGGCACAACCAGGCGAGCATTTTTACATCCAACAAAAATTGGATGAAATAGAACGTATTATGGATATTTCAAAAGCTGTTGGTTATTCACAATATGTCAATCCTTTTATCGGAACTGGTGGACATGGGCATACTTATCCTGGTGCAACAGTTCCTTTTGGCATGGTGCAATTGAGTCCTGATACCCGCATAGATGGTTGGGATGGATGCGGTGGATATCATTATACAGATTCCATTGTTTATGGATTTTCTCATACCCATTTGCAAGGAACGGGAGTCAGTGATTACGGAGACATTTTGTTTACACCCAGTATCGGTAATCAACGCAAAAGCACCAAATGGTTGGATGCACTGGCGCAGGGATTTGATCACAAAAACGACGTGGCCACTCCAGGCTATTACAGCGTTGTATTGAATGACAGTAAAATCAAAGCTGAATTAACTGCTACGCAGCGCACGGGAGTTCATCGCTACACTTTTCCTGAAGGAAAGAATGTACAGCTGTTTGTTAACATGGCCTATCGCGATGATTTGAAATATTATGATTTGCAAACCATTGGTGATACAGTCCTATGCGGCTACCGCGTTTCCAAAGCATGGGCTGAGGAGCAGCACACGTATTTCTACGCAGTCTTTAACCAACCCATCAAAGGTTTGGATCAGCTGAGTGAAATGACCACAGAAATGTTGGGCAATGATCGCAGAGACATTATTGAGATGATTCAAACCTTTCGATTGGATTTTGGAGAGATCCGTCAATTGGAAGTACGAGTGGGCATCAGTGGAACAGATGTAGAAGGGGCCAAAAGAAACCTTTATGCAGAATCCAGAAAATTCAGTTTTGAGGAAATCGTATGGCAAGCCAAAGCCAAGTGGAATGAGAAATTAAGCAAAGCACCTTTCCCCGATAACATTTCTGCTGCAACAGAAAATATGTTGACCAATTACTATACTGCGCTCTATCATTGTTATGCTGTTCCCAATGTTTGGAGTGATGTTGATGGCCGATACCGTGGTGAAGACAAGCAGATTCATCAAGCCAATGGATATACGCGCTACACAGTCTTCTCCTTGTGGGATACTTTTCGTGCTTATCATCCTTTGATGACTGTTTTGGAACCAGAGATTACCTTGGATTGGATCAAAACATTCTTGGCCATCTACCAAGAACGCGGTGAATTGCCCATGTGGGAATTGGCTGGCAATGAAACCTATTGCATGATTGGTGCTCACTCCATTTCAGTGATTTTGGATGCCTACGCCAACGGTATTCAAGGATTTGATACTGATTTGGCCTTGAAGGCCATGATGGACGCCTTGAATGGACCCGAATTGGAAAAGAAACGATTCAAGGAAATGGGATTTGTTCCGGCTGATGAGTTCAGTGAATCGGTTTCTAAAACTTTGGAATATTGCTTCAATGCCTATTGCATTGCACAATTTGATTTTTTACTCCACAAGAATCCAGAAAGTGCGGTTTATAAAGAGTACATGAAGTATGCTCAAAATTGGAAGAACATCTTTGATCCTGAAACGCATTTCATGAGACCACGTCGCAACGGTGGATTCATTTCATTTTTTGATCCGTATCAAGTGGATTTCAACTTTACAGAAGCCAATGCATATCAATATGCCTTATTTGTGCCACATGATGTTCAGACATTGATGGAATACCATGGCGGAAAAGAAAAATTTGGCCAATTCTTGATGCAAATTTTCACTGCAAAACCACAAACAACCGGACGGGAGCAGGCTGACATTACAGGGCTTATTGGACAATATGCGCATGGAAACGAGCCGTCTCATCATTATGCTTTTCTTTTTCCTTATGCTGGAGAACAATTTGACAAAGCGGGAAAGACGTTTTTAAAACAAATCATTGAGACATTGTACCAACCCAATCCTGATGGCTTATGCGGAAATGAGGATTGTGGTCAAATGTCCGCTTGGTTGGTTTGTGCCATGAATGGCATATACAAGCCTGCACCTGGACAAGGAATCAAATGGACGGCTTATAGTCCATATAAAAATATTTTTCGCTTGGGACTTTTGGATAGCATCGCTACCACGAATGTCAATCCATCGCGCATCATGACCACTCAAATCATTCCATTGCCCATTATCAAAGGTCCTTCATTGAGCTTTACGCAGAATGCAACGATTGAGATTTTAAACGCTATGTCGGGAGTTAGCACCCAAGTTGAAATTCTCAATAAAAAAGGCAAGGTGGTCAAAGCATTTGATTATGATAAGCCATTTGAGATATCTGAAGCCTGCACCATCAGGGCCAAAGCCACATCCAAAGAATTGACTAGTAATTGGAGTGTCGCTGTATTTAACAAAAGAGACACTAAAAAGAGCATCACTGAAATTGCACAATACGACAACCAATATACAGGGGGCGGCAGAGATGCATTGATAGATGGTGCCTTTGGTGGTAAAGATTTTAGAACAGGAGGATGGCAAGGCTATTACGGAATACCCATGACAGTTACCGTGGATTTGGGTGAAAAAAGTCGTTTAGTCAAATCCATTGGATTAAGTGTTTTTCAGGACATCAAGACTTGGATTTGGTATCCCAAAATGGTACACTTTACCGCTATTCTGGACAATGGCGAAAAAGTTTCTTTGGGAAGTATAGCTTGCACTGACCAACAAGAAATTTATGGAAGTATGCAGCGCATGATCCAATGCGATGTTAAGGATAAAATGTACATCAAAGCCATTGAGATTACAGCTGAAACAGCCTTTGATGTTATTCCCAAATGGCACTTGGGACAAGGTGGTAAATCTTGGATATTTTCAGATGAAATTGTAATTGATTACGCTGACGATAGAGAAAAATGAGTCAAGTATTTTTTGATTTGCATCTGGCTCAGACCACCCCATACCCTTTGGGTATTGACATAGAGCGTGCTGATGGCATTTATTTGTATGGCCCAAATGGAGAACGTTACATTGATTTTGTTTCGGGTATTGGAGTTAACAATTTAGGACATGGTCAGCCAGAGATACTGGCCGCGATACATGAGCAAGTGGATCGCCACTTACACGTCATGGTCTACGGTGAATACATTCAACGTTCACAATCACTAGCCGCAGAAATTTTGGTTTCCATGTTGCCTGAGCAATTGGATTGCTGCTACTTTGTCAATAGCGGTGCTGAGGCCATAGAGGCAGCCATGAAATTGGTAAAACGTGTTACGGGAAGGACTGAGATTATTGCTTTTCAAGGTGCTTATCATGGCAATACCCATGGTGCCATGTCCATCAGTTACAATGAAAAGAAGAAAGGTGCCTTTAGACCCCTTCTACCCGATATTGCTTTTATCCGTTTAAATCATTGGGATGATTTGTCATTGATTACAACAAAGACGGCAGGGGTTTTCTTGGAAACGATTCAAGGTGATGCCGGAATCCGAATACCCAATCCTTTGTTTTTAAAGGCTTTAAGAACGCGATGCACAGAACAAGGTGCTATTTTGGTGTTGGATGAAATCCAATGCGGCATGGGCAGGACGGGAAAGGTATTTGCCTTTGAGCACTATGGCCTTGTTCCTGATGTATTGGTTTTGGGTAAGGCACTGGGAGGGGGAATGCCGATTGGTTGTGTAGTGAGTAATCGAGAGAAGATTGAGCAATTGAGTTTTGATCCAATCTTAGGTCACATAAGTACTTTTGCCGGACACCCTGTGGCGGCAGCTGCGGCGGCTGCGGCATTGCGGATATACAGAGATAGCGACATCGTTGACAGCGTTGAAGATAAAGGGGCTTGGATTGTATCGCAATTGAAAGGACATCCATTGGTAAAGGAAATCAGAAGAAAAGGATTTTATTTTGCCATAGATTTGGAGAGCGATCAAGTTGTTCAGCAGGTGGTTGAAAAATGTCTGTCAAAAGGGTTGATTACTTTTTGGTTTTTGTCATGTCCTTGGTCGTTCAGAATAGCTCCCCCATTGACCATTCAGCAACAAGAAATGGAGGAATGCTTGAACATATTGAAGTGGGCATTGGATCAAAGTTGTTGAGAAGATTGCAACAAAAATTCAATTTCGCGATTTAACTTTGAAGCATGGAATTAAGTGGAAAATTAAAATTGGTATTGAACGAAGAAACTTTCGCCAGTGGTTTCAACAAGCGTTCTTTTGTTATTGCCGTAGAGAGCAATTATCCTTATGATGTTTGCTTTGACTTACTGAAAGACAAAGTGAGAATGATTGATGGATTTAATACCGGAGATGAAATTAAAGTAAGTTTTGACATCAAATCTCGTGAGTACAATGGCAAATGGTTTACAGGTGCCACCGCTTGGAGAGTGGAGAAAGTTGGTGCTGGAATGAGCAGTTCGGCTCCCACTTCGTCTGGAATGTCATCACCTCCTCCACCCGCTCCAATGAGTGCAGACCAATTGGGTCCTGCTGGAATGGAAGAAGATGATCTTCCTTTTTAATTGAGCGCATAACATGCCAGCCAATAAATACGCCCTTATTCGGTATCGGGTTATTGATCGTTGTTTAAACAACAGCGGTCGTCCCTACCCTTCACGCGATGCATTGCGCGAAGCGTGTGAGGAGGCGTTGTATGGCGCTGGTGCGGGAGCAGTATCTTTGAGTACCATAGACAAGGATATTTATGCCATGAAGAATGAAAATGAATTGGGTTATTTTGCTCCCATCGTTTTCAATCGTGAGCATGGAGGCTATTGCTATTCTGAAGAAGGTTATTCCATATCACAGTTCAATGTTGGGGATGATGAGTTAAGTTCCATTCGCTTTGCAGCAGCCATTTTGGATCAATTTCGAGATGTCCCTGTTCTCAACGCTTATGGACATGCGATTGATAAAATCGTGAGTCGTTTGAGCATTTCCAGTCATGATGAAGAAGATTTGAATCAATACATTCAATTTGAACACAACATGACCAATCAAGGAGTCGACAGATTGATACCACTA
>CANGVU010000133.1 GCA_947457325.1 Flavobacteriales bacterium
AAATTGATGTTGGAATTGGCAAGACAGAAGAATGCATACGTGAGAAAGGAAATTTCGAAGTCGGAAGCCATTCAGTATTTTACCGAAAAAGGTGACCAATACAAATTGGAGTTGATTGAAGGGTTGAATGATGGGGAAATTACATTTTACACCCAAGGAAACTTCACAGACTTGTGCAGAGGTCCACATATTCCCAACACAGGATTCATCAAAGCTGCCAAATTGCTCAATGTAGCAGGAGCTTATTGGAGAGGAGATGAGAAGAATAAAATGTTGACCCGCGTCTACGCCATTACTTTCACCAAGCAAGCAGAATTGGAAGAGTACTTGGTGCAATTGGAGGAAGCCAAGAAACGTGATCACCGCAAGCTCGGAAAGGAATTGGGATTGTTCCATTTCTCACAAAAAGTAGGAAGTGGATTACCGCTTTGGTTGCCCAAAGGTGCAGACTTAAGAGGTCGTTTACAAGCATTTTTACAAGCAGCTCAAACTAAGGCTGGGTATCTTCAAGTAATTACTCCGCACATCGGTCACAAAGAATTATATGAGACTAGTGGACACTGGGCCAAATATGGATCTGACAGTTTTAAGCCAATAGAAACCCCGCAAGAAGGAGAGGTTTACATGTTAAAACCGATGAATTGTCCTCACCATTGTGAAATTTTCAAAGCAGAACCCAAATCTTATCGTGACCTGCCCTTGCGCTTGGCAGAATTTGGCACCGTTTACCGCTATGAGCAAACTGGTGAGTTACACGGACTAACCAGAGTAAGAGGATTTACCCAAGATGACGCGCATATTTTCTGCACAGTAGATCAAGTTAAAGAGGAAGTAGGAAAGGTAATTGACTTGGTATTGTATATATTCAAAACTTTGGATTTCCATGATTATTTGGCTCAAGTTTCATTGAGAGATCCAAACAATCCATCTAAGTACATTGGGAGTGATGAAAATTGGGAAAAGGCAGAAACAGCCATCAAAGAAGTAGCCGACGAAAAAGGATTGAAAACGGTTGTAGAGTTGGGAGAGGCAGCGTTCTATGGCCCTAAGTTGGATTTCATGGTTCGTGATGCGATTGGCAGAAAATGGCAATTGGGAACCGTTCAGATAGACTATAATTTGCCTGAGCGTTTTCAATTGGAATACACAGGAGCTGACAACCAAAAGCACAGACCAGTAATGATTCATCGTGCGCCATTTGGTTCTATGGAAAGATTTGTAGCCATTTTGATAGAACACTGTGCAGGTCAGTTCCCATTGTGGCTTACACCAGAGCAAGTTAGATTGCTCCCAGTGAGTGAAAAATTCAACGAATACGCAAAAAGTGTAGCAAATAATCTAAAAAATTACGATATTCGCGCCTCCGTTGACGAAAGCAACGAAAAAGTGGGAAAGAAAATCCGAGAAGCAGAATTGGCCCGTGTGCCCTATATGTTGATTATCGGAGATCAGGAGCAACAAGCCGAGACCGTTTCCGCAAGGAAAAAAGGTTCTGGAGATTTGGGTTCCTTCTCTGTAACTGACTTTGCACAAATGGTTCAAGACGAAATCAAGGAAATGCTTTCACACGGATAACAAACATTGAATGGAAAAAAAACCAACGCATAAACCTGGAAAACCCTACCCTCGCAGAGATTTCAGAAGAGAGAAGGAGGATGAGCACCGCATTAACCAACGCATTACTGCCGCTGAGGTACGTTTGGTTGGAGACAATGTGGAGCAAGGGGTGTATCCAACTGCTGTTGCCCTGAAAATGGCGCAAGAGCAAGAGGTGGATTTGGTTGAAATTTCTCCGAATGCGACTCCTCCTGTTTGCCGCGTGATTGATTACAAGAAATTCTTGTACGATCAAAAGAAGAAGCAAAAGGAGATGAAGGCCAAGCAGGTCAATGTTACTGTAAAAGAGATTCGTTTTGGTCCCAACACTGATGATCATGACTTCCAGTTCAAGCTAAAGCATGCGCTTGAATTTTTGAAGGAAGGTAATAAAGTTAGATCATGGGTATTTTTCAAAGGAAGATCCATTGTTTTCAAAGATCGCGGAGAGATATTGTTGTTGAAATTCATTCAAGAACTCTCAGAAGTAGGCGTGCCAGAACAGTTGCCTAAACTAGAGGGTAAGAAAATGTTTGTGATTATCAACCCTAAAAAGAAATAATTAAATCCCTAATACAATGCCAAAATCAAAAACCAAATCCGGCGCTAAGAAGCGTTTCCAGTTGACCGGTAGCGGAAAGATTAAGCGTAAGCAGGCGTTTAAACGTCACATCTTGACCAAGAAAGATACCAAGCGTAAGCGTGGTTTGGGCAATGATGCGCTCGTTCACCCTTCAGACGTAAGATCAATCAAGGCCCAATTGCTCGCCTAATTCAAGCTCATTGAATACAAGAGTAAGGTAAAAGTTTAACCCGATTGTTGGTCATAAGCGCGCAAGCCACCAGCCTTCAAAAAACAAAAAATTATGCCACGCAGTAAAAATGCAGTTGCTTCGAGAGAAAGAAGAAAAAAAGTTCTCAAAATGGCCAAAGGCTATTTCGGTTCCAGAAAGAATGTTTGGACCGTTGCCAAAAATGCCGTTGAAAAAGCATTAACCTACGCTTACATTGGACGTAAATTACGCAAGCGTAACTTCCGTGCTTTGTGGATTACCCGTATCAATGCAGGTGCTAGAATCCATGGTTTGTCTTACTCACAATTTATGGGTAAAATACACGCCAAAGGAATTGAATTGAACCGTAAGGCTTTGGCTGATTTAGCGATGAATCACCCAGACGCTTTCAAAGCTGTGGTAGACGCAGTAAAATAAGTATTCGTTTTTTTGAAAAATCAATAAAGGGAGCCATCTTCGTGGTTCCCTTTTTTATGCCATGAAAAATACAATCACATTATTCTTTGTTCTTTGCTTGAGTCTAGGTCTAATTGCTCAAAAAAAAGATGTGGACTTCATTTCCAAAGGTTCGGTTTGGTTCAATACACCCTACCCCATTACTTTGGAAAACATTCATGACAAAATAGTCGTGATCTGTCTTTGGGACGAGCAAAATCCATTTAGCACAGAGGGACTTCATCGCATAGAAAAAACTTTTGAATCAAAATACAACGTACAATTGATTAGTGGGATTCTTGGCAATGCTCAGCAGCCAAGATCCAGAAGAGAAATTTACTCCATTATTCAAAGAGAAAACATTACGCATCCGTTAGTCATCTGTCCAGACTACAAGGGATTCAAAGATGCTGACTCAACAGGTAAATTTCAAGTTAGAATTTATGCTCGTCCAGGAGGTAAATGCCTTCACCAATTTGTAGGAGATGATGCCGCAACGTTGGCCATTGCAAAAATAAACGAGCTTTTGACAGACAAAGAACTTGCCCCAAAACTGAGACATTGGCAACTAAAGGATAGTGTAGAGACGCATTGCTGGGCTGACGCCAACATTGAGTTTCCTTCAGATATCTCATTGCATAAAAACAAGAACTTCTTCATCACAGAAACCAATCACCACCGCATCCATTTGGTTACACCAGATGGCACCATAGCGCAAATTATAGGCGCACCATTGCCCGGATTTGCAGATGGACAATTGCTCAATGCGCAGTTCAATTACCCAAGAGGAACAACCTATGATGATGAACAACAATTGCTTTACGTAGCGGATAGTTACAACCACCGAATTAGAGCGGTAGACCTTCAAGCCAAGCTTGTGTTCACAATAGCTGGAAATGGAAACGCTTTCTCACAAGAAGTTCAATCCACCAACGGCGGATATGAGGCCATTGGCTATCCTATTGACGTTGTCATGGAAAACAACAACCTTTATGTTCTTTCCGCTCAATTCAATCAGATTTTCAATCTCAATCCAATCAGCGGCGTTGCCGTTGAAGTGACAAGACTGCCGTTATTCAATGAACAAAAGCAACGCATCTATCCCAAGCATCTTGAAGTAAAAGGATCATTGGGATATGTCACTTTTAGTGACGGGTCCATCTTCCAGATAAATTTCAACGAAGAACGAAAATCCAAAGATGCAATTACGCAGAAAGATTGGATTTACTATTACGGAAAAGGAAATTGGTTCTATCAACCTCAATCAGGCGAACCCAAAATATCAAGTGTTGCTATAGCTGGAAAAACATTAATGGCTGTATCTGAATGGAACAATGCAGTATACACCTTTAAAAAAGGGAAAATCAAATGGCTTACTGGCTCTGCGGAAGGCTGGAAAGACGGTGGCCCCAAAGATGCTTGGTTTCATTCACCCGTTGATGTTGTCATGATTGACAACACAGCCTATATCATTGAGCAAGACAATGAATTGCTCAGATATGTGAATGCCAAAAAAGGAAATAGCAAAACATTACCGTTTGTTGCCTCTGAAGCATTGGCATTTGGGGGTAATGTAATACCGCAGGGAGAGAACATTGTATTTGAAGATGTGGTAGTTGGAGAAGGTCCTGTTGAGGTATATTTTGAAATGGATTTGGGAGAATATGAATTTGTAGAAGAGGGCGTAAATATTGTAATGCTCATTGATGATGCAATGGGATCACTCGAAAGTGAAGCTGTAACAGGTCCTGTGATAAAAGCAATGGTCAACCCAAAAGATTTAATCTATGGGAATTTACAAATTGAGATGACTTTCAGCGTTAGACATCCATTGCGCCCCGAAGTAGTCTTGCGCAAGCAGTGTATGGTAACCGCAATGTTGAATGTTATTCCGGGAGAACCTACGACAGCCAAAGTAACTTGGAAGCCACATTTGCTACCATTCTGATAAATGAAAAAAGTGTTAGTTATCACTTACTACTGGCCACCATCTGGAGGTGCTGGTGTCCAACGTTGGCTAAAATTTGTCAAGTACTTCAGAGCATTTGGCATAGAGCCAATCATTTACACGCCCTCCAACCCTGAGATGCCCGTCATCGATGAAAGTTTAATCCATGATATTCCAGAAGGAATTACAATTATTAAGCAGCCGATATGGGAACCATACTCCTGGTATAAGCGCTGGGTTGGTGTTAAGCCCACAGAGA
>CANGVU010000134.1 GCA_947457325.1 Flavobacteriales bacterium
ATGGAAGCATTGAAAGGTTGACAATCCAACGCATCCACCGAACCGTCTCCATCGGCATCCGTTGTGCAACCTTCATCAATTTGAGTATCGCAGTTGTTATCAATCAAATCATCACATACTTCAACCGCCAAAGAGCTGATAGCACCATTGGTGTCATCACAATCCGTACCTGTCAATGACCAACCATCAATCGGGGTACAAGAAGTGGTAGCGGTCCCAGCGCCATCGCCATCGCCATCTGCATCGGCATAGTAGGCGGTCGGGGTGGCACATTCCACAAAACAAAAACTAAAATCGATGGCTCCACCACCGTAGGCCCATAACTGAACATAAACAATTTCACCAGGCGTAAGGGCCGTTAAGGTTATCAGCGGCATAAATCCAGGACCTGAGTCATCGTCACACGCCAATAATACAAATGTTCCTGCTGCGGCATCATAGGTATAAGCCGCCATGGCAGCATCAACCGTTCCGGTTGGACTCAAGGATAATTCACCAGAACTTGGAACCAATAAAGCAAACCAAGCGTCAGGTTGTTGAACGCCCGTTCCAGTAGGGTTGTTTCCACATCCGGGGCCGCCTGGATTGGCAGAAGGAGTGTACAACGCGGGATCCACTATAGTTGATATACAACCAGAAGAAACAACAGTAGCTGTCAAAGGCTCATCACTCTGAGCAAAAGCTTTAATGCCTACCGTTTGAAACAACGCCACAAGTGCTAGTATTAGCGAAAACTTGAAAACATCTTTTTGCTTGAAAAAAACTAATTTTTTCATGAGATAAATTTTGGTTAGTCGTCAAAAATAAGAAAATTCTCTAAAAATTACAACTTTATTTTTTCCATCCTCGCTTTTTAACAAATAAAGCAAATGCTCCTACACAAACGTCGGTTTTAATCATAGCTTAGGCATGTGGAAATAGATTTGATAGAAGAAAACAAAGAGATTGTCAGAAGATACCGCAGTCTGTTGCGTGTATGCAATCGATCCAAGACCAAAAATGAGCGAAACCTCATTCGAAAAGCTTTTAATGTTGCATTGGAAGCTCACAAGGACATGCGACGCAAAAGCGGCGAACCCTACATCTATCACCCGCTTGCCGTTGCAAAAATTGCAGCAGAAGAATTGGGGTTGGGGACTTTGGCCATCGTTTGTGCCTTGCTGCATGACACCGTTGAAGATACCTATATTACTTTAGACGATATTGAGAATCTTTTTGGCAAAAAAGAAAGGATTATTATTGATGGCTTAACCAAAATTTCCGGTGTATTTGACCACCAAACCACGAGTCAACAGGCCGAGAATTTCAGAAAAATGCTGCTAACCCTCAGTGATGATGTGCGCGTTATTCTCATTAAACTGGCCGATCGACTCCACAACATGCGCACCCTGGATCACATGTCTAGGGAAAAACAATTGAAAATTGCGAGTGAAACCTTATTCATGTATGCCCCACTTGCCCATCGATTGGGATTGTATAACATCAAAACAGAATTAGAAGATCTCAGCCTCAAATTTCAAGATCCCGATGCCTATGATGAAATTACCGCTAAATTACAAAAGACGCAAGCGGTAAGAACCAGATTTATCAATCAATTTACCCTACCTATTCGCCGCGCATTGGATGAAATGGGCGTGAATTATGAAATCAAAAGCAGAACAAAATCGATTTATTCAATTTGGAATAAAATACATCAAAAAGGTGTTCCTTTTGAAGAAATATATGACCTGTTTGCTATCCGCATCATTATTGACAGCGATGAAGAACATGAGAAAAGTGAATGTTGGCGTGTATATGCTGCTGTAACTGACTATTACCAGCCTAGCCCTGAACGTTTAAGAGATTGGATCAGCATCCCCAAGTCCTCCGGTTACGAAGCTTTGCACACCACCGTCATGTCACCCTCAGGGAAATGGGTAGAAGTACAGATTCGTTCAGCGCGGATGGATGATTTAGCAGAGAAAGGATATGCAGCACATTGGAAATACAAAGGTACCGTAGAATCACCTGAGAGTAAATTGGACAAATGGTTGAGTCAAGTGCGTGAAGTTTTAGAAAACCCGGGCGATGATGCTTTGGAATTTATTGACAATTTCAAACTTTCACTTTTCTCAGAGGAAATTTATGTCTTTACTCCAAGTGGAGATCTAAAGACATTGCCCAAAGGCTCCACCGCATTGGACTTTGCTTTCAACATACATTCTCAAATTGGCTCTCAATGTATAGGCGCAAAAGTCAACCACAAACTGGTTCCCATGAGCCATGTTATCCGCAGCGGAGACCAGATTGAAATTCTCACATCCAAAAAACAGCGACCCAAAGAAGAATGGCTCAACATTGTGGTTACCGCCAGTGCCCGACAAAAAATTAAAGTTGCCCTCAAAGAAGAACGCAAAAAAATAGCCGAAGAAGGAAAAGCATTGCTCCGCAAATTCTTCCAAAACATACATGCCGACTGGCTTGCTGTTAATATTGATGAATTGGTGAAGCATTTCGAAACGTTCTCAACCCAGGAACTCTATTTCAGAATTGCAAAAGAAAAAGTTGTACTAAAAGACTTCAAAAGTTTTAAGGTAGAGGGAGGGAGAATCAAGACCTACAAAAAGAAAGAAAATGTTTCAAATCCCGAAACGCCAAAGCTGATCACAACAGCGCCAAGCATTGGAAGTGCCGTGGTAATTGGCGATGCTGAGCAAAAGGTAGAATTTAGTTTGGCCACCTGCTGCAATCCCATACCTGGAGATGAAGTTTTTGGTTTTACAACTGTCGATGAAGGCATTAAAATTCACCGTACTTCATGCCCCAATGCGCAAGAGATGATGAGCAAATTTGCTTATCGGGTTATCAAGGCGCGCTGGAGTAGTCAAAATCTAGTACAGTTTGAAGTGGGTTTGAAATTCACGGGGATTGACGATGTTGGATTGGTTCAAAAAATAACCAACATCATCTCAACGGATATGAGGGTAAACATGAGGGCCATTTCATTTGAAGCCATCGATGGTATTTTCAGTGGTCGGGTCATTGTGCTGGTGCATGATACCGCGCATTTGAATGATTTAATCAAAAACCTCAAAGCCGTGGATGGCGTATTAACCGTTGACCGAATCGAGTCTGAGTTTTCATAAAACACTATCTTTGCCGCTCCATGGAAGATTTACAGGAAAAAGTAAAGCTGCTATTCAAGGACTACTTGGAGAAAAACGGTCATCGGAAAACTCCGGAACGGTTTGCCATTCTCAAAGAAATTTATAGTTTCTCTGGACATTTTGACATTGAGCAACTGTACACCCAAATGAAATTGCAAAAATACCGTGTTTCTAGGGCTACATTGTACAATACCATTGAACTACTCATGAGCTGTCAATTGGTTAGAAAAAATCAATTCGGTCAAAATACTGCGCATTTTGAAAAAGCTTTTCAAAACCAACAGCATGATCACATCGTTTTGATTGATACAGGTGAGGTAATTGAATTCTGTGACCCCCGTATTCATCAAATCAAGAAAACACTAGAGGAACTCTTTGGAGTTGAGATTCAGCATCACAGCTTGAATTTCTATGGAAAGCGCCCCAATTCAAAATAGTTTTCCGTTCATTCTGTTTTACCATTATTTTTGCGCTTTACCAATAGTATGATCAATAAAACTGCGGTTCTTCTCGGTTTACAATGGGGAGATGAAGGAAAAGGGAAAATAGTAGATGTACTCACCCCTCAATACGATATCATAGCCAGATTTCAAGGTGGACCCAATGCTGGCCACACTTTAATTTTTGACGGAAAAAAGCATGTCCTACATACCATTCCTTCAGGAATTTTTCACGGTAATGTTATCAATGTCATTGGAAATGGTGTGGTTATAGACCCTATCATTTTTCAAAAAGAAATTGAAAAACTTCAAGAGAATGGCGTCCCATTTCAAGAACGCCTTTTGATTTCAAAAAAAGCGCATCTGATCTTGCCTACCCACCGCATTCTAGACGCAGCTTCCGAAGCAGCAAAAGGAGCGGCAAAAATTGGGTCTACATTAAAAGGGATCGGTCCTACATATATGGACAAGACGGGGAGAAATGGCTTGCGTGTTGGAGATATTTTGGAAGATGATTTTGTTCTAAAATACAATGAGCTTAAAGAAAAGCATCTTAAGATTCTGAGTCAATACAACTTTGAATACGAATTGACAGAGATGGAAAACCAATGGATGAAGAGCATTGCTTTTCTAAAAGCCATGACCATCATTGATAGCGAACATTACGTCAATAACGCACTAAACCAAGGGAAAAAAGTTTTGGCGGAAGGCGCACAAGGATCCCTTTTGGACATTGACTTTGGTTCATACCCTTTTGTGACCTCAAGCAATACTGTCACTGCAGGTGCCTGCACAGGATTGGGAATTGCACCCAATAAAATTGGTGATGTCTTTGGAATTTTCAAGGCATATTGCACCCGTGTGGGTTCTGGCCCATTTCCAACAGAGCTTCATGATGAAGTTGGAGAGCGCATGAGAAAAGAAGGACATGAGTTTGGCTCAACAACGGGAAGACCAAGAAGATGTGGCTGGTTGGATATCCCTGCTCTAAAATATGCATGCATGATTAATGGGGTCACGGAATTGTTCATGATGAAAGCTGATGTGCTGAGCATCTTTGATGAAATCAAAATATGTACACACTACCGTTGGAAAAATGAAGTGATTGATTATTTGCCCTATAATGCAACAGAAAATTTGGAACCCGTTTATACCTCTGTGAAAGGATGGAGCACCGATTTGACCCAAATCAGTCATCAAGATCAATTTCCAGTTGAATTAAAAGACTACATTGCGTTCATATCGGATGCGGTAGGTATTCCCATCACCATCGTCTCCGTTGGTCCAGATAGAACGCAAACCATATCTATGCGATGATCAAGAAAATCCTGTGCTGCTGGATGATTGTGCTTGCGCAATCTATGATTGTGGGGCTCTTAGCACAGGACAAAATTCAACTGATTTATTCTGACAATATTTTTTACTCTAAAAAATTAG
>CANGVU010000135.1 GCA_947457325.1 Flavobacteriales bacterium
AAACAATATGTTGGGATTGGGATTTAAAAGTTTGAACACAGGATCAGCCATGGTTCAAGGTGCTGAACTAAGCATCATGGGAACCGGTGAGATTAGACCAGGCACTAGCATTGATTTTTTGGCCGGATATACCTATACCAAACCCACTTCTACCACTCCCAATTTCAACTATGCAACCCGGGCCATGGACAATCCATTTATTCTCCCTATTTTTTCGCAAACCAACTACACAAGTACTTCATCCGACCCCTCTAATAACATTTTAAAATACCGCATGCAACACCTTGTTCGTGGTGATGTATCCTTGCGTCGAGAACATTGGCATATTGGCTTCAGTAGCCGTTACAACAGCCACATGCAAAACATTGACAATGCTTTTGAAAAACTAGAGTTCTATTTTCCAAAAGACTTCAATCCGGGTATTATTCAATGGCGTGAATCTCATCAAAAAGGTGACTGGATCTTTGACGCACGTGCAGGTTTCAATTGGAACAATCAGCAATTGACTGTTAGCGTCAACAATCTAACCAACCGACTATACGCAATTCGACCACTGGCGATTGAATCCACTCGATTGATCAACATTCAATACAGCATTGAACTATGAAACTGCTAGGTGTCATCCCTGCTCGATTTGCCAGCACCCGTTTTCCCGGAAAACCACTGGTATTGATCGGTCAAAAACCCATGATTCAGCATGTTTGGGAACGTTGTGTTTTGTCACAACATGTGGATGAATGGGTTGTAGCCACTGACGATCAACGCATATTTGACGCCGTAAAATCTTTTGGAGGTAGAGCCATAATGACCAGCCAAGAAGCACAAAGCGGCACCGACCGCTGTGCTGAAGTCCTTCAAGCTTTTCCCAACGCATTTGATGCTGTCATCAATGTGCAAGGAGATGAACCCTTGGTGGATATTTCACAGATAGATGCACTGGCCCAATGTATGATCAAACCTTCTTGTGACATTGCCACCTTGGTCAAATGGAACGTGTCGCGTGATGATTACACCAATCCCAACAGGGTTAAATGCGCTCGAAACATCGAGGGCAAAGCCCTTTATTTTTCGCGAAGCCCCATTCCTCACTACCAAAAATCAGAAGACTTCAAGGGCTTCTTCAAGCACCTTGGCATGTACGCATACTCAGCATCGTTTTTAAAAAATCTCCACAATTTGCAGCCTTCTACACTGGAAAAGGCAGAATCCTTGGAACAACTCCGCTGGCTCGACAATGGTTACCAAATCTTAACCGTTGAAACTGAGATAGAAACCCCATCAGTAGACACCCCTGAGGATCTTCAGAACATTTTAAGTCAATTCATCTAATCATTTTTTGTATTTTTGAAAGGTGAAGTTTGAAGTTATCATAGCTCAGTTGCTCTTAAAGCACGATTGTGTGATTGTTCCCCAATTGGGAGGATTTGTCACTTTTTACAAGAGTGCTGTTATTCATCCCATCAATCATTCCATTCAATCGCCGAGCAAGCAGTTGGGTTTCAACCGCCATCTCACCACCAGTGATGGTTTGTTGCTGAACAATTATGTAAAAAGCACAGGTGAAGCCTTACCCAAAGCGCAGGCAGAATTGGAGCAATGGACCCAACAGATATTGAATCATTTGGCCAATGGACAAAAGGCGCACTTGGATGGCATTGGTACACTTTGGACCGATGCACAAGGTCAAATGCACTTTGTACCGAGTGAGAAATTCATCACTGATTTCACCTCATTTGGATTGAGTAATATTCAACTCCCAGCCAAAAGTCAAGTGCCTTCAGGAATTCAAACGACAAAAACCGCTTGGAAAAAATTGGCCGTAGCTGCCTCTGTAGCTGTTTTGCTTGCCTCAGGACTTTTTGTATTTCAACACAACACAACCAACACAGACACTGCAGGTTGGAATCCTGACTTAACTGCTCCGTCCGTTCAAAAATCTGAACGCCCTGTAGTTCCAGTGATTTCGACAGAACCAGGAGAACAAAAATTCCAAAAAGAATTCCTAGACCTTTGGAATGCTGAACCCATCGCAGTTGCCCAACTTGCTACCAAAAAAGTTGTAAGCACTGAAATCAGCGATGCCCAAGAAAGGGAAACAAAACCAATGGTTACAGCGCGTTCAAACAATAACAAGACTGCCGCTGAATGGGGGAAATCATGGGTTGTAGGTGGTGTTTTCAAATCCAGAGACAATGCACAAGAGCAGGTGACTACCATGAAAAACCAAGGATTTGTCAATGCGAAAGTTATTCCTTTCCAAGACTATTTCTATGCTGTTTATGGCACCGCTAAAAACGATAAAGACGAGGCGCAACTTCGCGCGAAAGTTTTGACCGTTGACCCTCGTGCTTGGACCAAAAGATAATGAATATCAAGAATATTATTTTTGACTTCGGCGGAGTCCTATTTGCCATAGATTACAACGCTCCAGCCGTGGGCTTCTCCAAATTGGGATGGGACGGATTCACCGCTGAGTACTCTCAAGCCAATCAAAATCCCATATACGACAAATTAGAGATTGGCGCCATTGAACCAAGTGAATTCATGAATCATTTGTATTGTCAAATGCCCAGCGCATCACCTGAAGCTGTCATGGAAGCTTGGAATAGCATTTTACTGCATCCCATTTCAGATAGAATTGAGGCCATTCCGGCCATAAAGAATGCTGGCTATCGGATATTCTTGTTGAGCAATACCAACGCCATTCACGTTCCTGCATTTGAGCAAATGATGAAAGACAATGGTGATTACGAAAATTTCATTGCTGGATTTGAAATGATTCATTACAGTCAAGTTTTGGGCAAACGGAAACCTCATCCCGAAACTTTCACTCACCTCTTGGAATTACATCAGCTCAACGCTCAAGAAACACTGTTCATAGACGACTCTATCCAACACGTGCAAGGCGCTCAGAAGGCTGGATTACAGACAATGCATCTTAAGGCAGAGATGGATTTATTGGCTGAATTGAGAGAAATAAAGATTGACTTTTAAATCAATCTTTAATTCCCACCAATTGCATCATAAAGGCATATTCCAATGCCACCTCTTTCAAGGCTTCAAAACGTCCAGATTTACCACCGTGGCCTGCATCCATGTTGATGTGAAACAACAACTGGTTGTTATCCGTTTTGTACTCTCTCAATTTGGCTACATACTTGGCAGGCTCCCAATACTGAACCTGACTGTCCCAATAACCAGTAGTAACCAAAACATTGGGATAATCTTTTCGTTCAATATTGTCAATTGGGGAATACGACTTCATGTAATCATAGTAAATGGGATCGTTTGGATTTCCCCATTCGTCATATTCAAAAGTGGTCAATGGGATGGTTTCATCCAACATCGTAGTTACAACATCTACGAATGGAACAGCTGAAACAATACCCTTAAACAATGCAGGAGCCATGTTGGCCACCGCACCCATCAGCAATCCGCCTGCACTTCCTCCCATAGCAAACAATTTATCTGCACTGGTATATTTCTGATTGACCAAATGCTGTCCGCAATCAATGAAATCAGTGAAGGTGTTTTTCTTCTTCAACAATTTACCATTCTCATACCACTCACGACCCATCTCTTGTCCTCCACGGATGTGGGCCATGGCATACACAAATCCCCTATCCAATAATGACAATCTTCCAGAACTAAATGCGGCATCCATGCTGTATCCATAGCTGCCGTATGCATAAAGCAACAAAGGCGCTTGTCCATTTCTTTCGAAACCTTTTTTATAAACCAATGAAACCGGAACCAAAGTTCCGTCAGTCACTGGAACCATCAAACGCTCGCAATGGTAATCTGCTGCGTTGTATCCTCCGACAACTTCTTGTTGCTTCAACAATACTTGCTCTTTGGTACGCATATTAAAATCAAAGGTGCTGGATGGCGTCACCATTGAGGAGTAGCCATAGCGCAAAATCTCTGTATTAAAATCAGGATTGGCACCAACACCTGCAGAATAGGCTGCATCTTGAAACGGCATATAATATTCCAATGTTCTGTCCCAACGCTTGATGCGCAATTGGGTCAAACCGTTTTGACGTTCGTCAATGACCATATACTCTTTAAACATCTCCACTCCTTCAAGCAATACATCATTTCTGTGGGGAATTACTTCTATCCAATTCTCCTTGGTTGTCTTGTCCAACGGGCATTTCATCAATCTAAAATTCTTTGCATCCCAGTTGGTGGTGATGTAAAATGAATCTTCAAAATGATCCACTGCATACTCCAATTCCTTTTCTCTCGGTTGAACAATTCGGAAAGTGCCGTTTGGATTATTGGCTTCCAATACCCTGTATTCAGCAGACAAAGTCTGACTGCTTCCAATAATCAAGTACTGTTCACTTTTGGTTTTAAAGACAAAGCAAGAATAGGTTTCGTCTTTCTCTTCAAAGACCAAAACATCTTCTGCTTGATTGGTTCCCACAATGTGTCTCCAAATCTGAAATTCTCTCAAAGTTTGGGGATCCCTTTTGGAATAAAAAACTGTTTTATTGTCTGATGCCCAAGTTGCGCGTCCTGTGGTTCCCTCCAACTTATCAGCAATCACCTCACCTGTGACTAAGTTCTTAAAAAACACCTGGTAAACCCTTCTGCTGATCTCATCCACGCCGTATGCCATCCATTGATTGTCCTCACTGATGGTCATTCCTCCCAATGCCCAATAGGATTTTCCAGCAGCCAAGGAAGGTCCGTCAATCAAAACTTCTTCATCACCTGTTTCCATGCTTTCCTTCTTGCGACAATAAAAAGCATAATCTTTTCCTTGCTCATATCGCGTGTAGTACCAATAGCCATTGTCCTTGGTAGGAACACTTTGGTCTGTCTCTTTGATTCTCCCTTTCATTTCAGCAAAAAGCTTATCCTGTAAGGTTTCAGTGGGAGCCATGATAGACTTGGTGTAGGCATTTTCCGCATTCAAATAATCCAAAACTTCTTGGGTTTGCGCATCGGGTTTAGCAGCCTCCTTTTGTTCATCGGTCAAGCGCATCCAATAATAGGAATCTATTCG